>CAZZLB010000120.1:0-8087 GCA_964654655.1 uncultured Rhodoferax sp.
CGAACCCCGGTACTCACCGTGAAAGGGTGATGTCCTAGGCCTCTAGACGATGGGGTCGTAACCTGTGGACTTCCTTCCCGAAAATTTTGGTGGAGGTAAGCGGGATCGAACCGCTGACCTCTTGCATGCCATGCAAGCGCTCTCCCAGCTGAGCTATACCCCCTCGATACCAGCAGAAGCCGGATTCAAAAATTTTCAGGCGTTTTCAACTTTCAAGCCTCAAATTATAGCTTGAAATCTCAGGCTCGCCGCAATCGCTCCATCACTATTTCTCGTGCGCTGAGTTCAAGCACGGCGTCAAGTGATGGCGTTTGTGCCGTGCCCATGACGAGCACTCGCACCGGCATGGCCAACTGCGGCATTTTGATGGCGCACGCAGCCAGCACTTCCTTGATGACCAGTGCAATTGACCCCTTGTCCCACGCACAGGATGCCAGCTTTTCAAGCAAGAGTTGGAGTGCCGGTTTGATGGCTTCGGTCACGTGCTGCGCGATTTCTTCCGGCCTGGGCGCAACGTCGCCGTAAAAGCGTTCAGCCCAGTCTGCCAGCACTACGGTGGTGTCGCTGCGGTCCTTGAACAGGGCACAGATTCGGCTCAAGCGCTCATCCGTCACGATGCCGCGACGTTGCAATTGCTCCTGCACCAAGTACGCCAGCGCCTCGTCGCTCGTGGCTTTGAGGTGCTGGGCATTCACCCAACGCAATTTCGCTTCGTCAAACTGCGCGGCGCTGCGTCCCAGATGATCCAGGTTGAACCACTGCAGAAACTGCTCGCGGCTGAAGATTTCTTCGTCGCCATGGCTCCATCCCAGACGGGCCAAGTAATTGACCATGGCATCGGGCAAATAGCCCTCGGTACGATATTGCGTCACCGGCTTGGCACCGTTGCGCTTGCTCATCTTCTCGCCCTGCTCATTGAGCACCGTGGGCAAGTGCGCATAGACCGGCGGCTCTCGCCCCAGCGCCCGGAAGATATTGATCTGCCGCGGCGTGTTGTTGACATGGTCGTCACCCCGGATGACATGCGTGATGGCCATGTCAATGTCATCCACGACGACGCAGAAGTTGTAGGTCGGCGTGCCGTCCGGGCGTGCGATCACAAGGTCATCAAGTTCATCATTGCTGATCTCGATACGGCCCTTGACCTTGTCTTCCCAGATCACCGAACCTGTCTGCGGGTTCTTGAAACGCAGAACCGGTTGCACTCCCGCCGGGATCGTTGGCAATATCTTGCCTTCAACCGGACGCCAGGTACCGTCGTAGCGTGGCTTTTCTTTCGCCGCCATCTGGCGCTCACGCATCGCGTCCAATTCGGCAACGCTGGTGTAGCAGGGATAGACGTGGCCAGCGGCCTGCAGTCCCTTCAGTACCGCTTTGTAACGATCCATGCGCTGCATCTGGTAGAACGGGCCTTCGTCAAAGTCCAGCCCCAGCCAGGACATGCCCTCAATGATGACGTCGACGGCGGCCTGCGTTGAACGCTCCAGGTCGGTGTCTTCGATACGCAGGATAAAGTCGCCACCAGTGGCGCGCGCGAACGCCCACGGATACAAGGCCGAACGAATATTGCCCAGGTGAATAAAGCCTGTGGGTGACGGCGCGAAACGAGTACGTGTTTTTGGGGTCATTTCAGTGCGCCCAGGCTATTCAAGCCACGAGACAAATCATTTTTGACATCGTCAAGATGTTCAAGACCAACTGCAACTCGAATCAATCCCTGGCCGATCCCAGCGGACTGGCGTTGCGCCTCGGTCAAGCGGCCATGCGAGGTACTGGCCGGGTGCGCGGCCAGTGTCTTGGTATCACCCAGATTGGTAGACAACGACAGCAGTTTCATGCTGTCGAGCACATGGAAGGCGCGGGCACGCGCCTGCTCGGTGTTGCTCGCCCTGATCTCGAAAGAAAGCACGGCGCCGCCGATGCCCGACTGCTGCGCCATCGCCAATTGATGCTGCGGGTGACTGGGCAGACCAGGGAAAAAGACACGCTGCACGGCCGCATGCTGCTCCAGCCACTGCGCGAGTCCGAGCGCCTGAGTGGCCTGCGCCCGCATGCGGATGTCGAGTGTCTCCAGTCCCTTGAGAACGATCCATGCGTTAAAGGGGGCCAGCGTCATGCCGGCTGTCTTGAGTATCGGCAGGAACTTCTCGTTCACCAATTCTGCGCTCGCGCACAGGGCACCAGCCATCACACGACCCTGGCCATCGAGGTATTTGGTACCCGAATGCATGACGATGTCGGCGCCCAATGACAGCGGCCGCTGCAGCGCAGGTGTGGCAAAGCAGTTGTCCACCGCGAGCAGCGCGCCAGTCTGACGTGCCATACCGGCCAGCGCCGCAATGTCGCAGACTTCAGTCAGGGGGTTGGTTGGCGTCTCGGCAAACAAAAGTCGGGTATTGCCGCGCAGCGCCGCCTTCCAGGCCGCAAGGTCAGTCTGCGGGACAAAGCTTGATTCAACGCCGAAACGCGCCAGGTCGGTACCAATCAGTTTGATGGTGGAGCCAAACATTGACTGAGAACAAACGATGTGGTCGCCAGCCTTCAACAACGCCATGCACATCATGAGGATGGCGCCCATGCCTGAGGAAGTAGAAATAGCGGCCTCGCTGCCCTCCAGCGCCGCCAGACGCTGCTCGAAGCTGGCTACCGTAGGGTTGCCATAGCGGCCGTAGGTAAAGCCCTCCTCGTCACCGTTGAAGCGCCGCGCCGCCGTTGCAGCGCTTGGCTGCACATAGCCGCTCGTGAGGTACAGGGCCTCGGAGTTTTCGCCGTACTGACTGCGCGCCACGGCGGTACGCACTGCCAGCGTATCCGGATGCAGGGCACCGGGGGATTCCTTGTGAGTCATGTTCATTCTTCGTGATTGGGTAGCGCCAGACGGGAATTGTCGTCAGCCCCTTCTTCCAGCCCCACCCGATTGGAATTAAGGCGTGCAATATCTGCAGCCGTGATGTCGCCAGTGACATAGACGCCGTCAAAGCACGACGCATCAAACCCTGCGATGCTCGGGTTGATCGAGCCAATTGCTTTCTTCATGCCATCCACATCCTGGTAGATCAGTGCATCACAGTCAATGAGTTGCCTGATCTCTTCAACGCTGCGGTTGTGCGCTACCAGTTCATCGGGCGTTGGCATGTCAATGCCGTAGACGTTGGGGTAGCGCACCGGCGGGGCAGCACTGGCCATGTAGACCTTGCGCGCACCCGCGTCGCGTGCCATCTGCACGATCTCGCGGCTGGTTGTGCCGCGCACGATCGAATCGTCCACCAGCAATACGTTACGGCCCTTGAACTCGCTGGCAATCACATTGAGTTTCTGGCGCACCGATTTCTTGCGCACGGCTTGCCCCGGCATGATGAAGGTACGCCCGACATAGCGGTTCTTGACAAAGCCTTCGCGGTACGGCAAACCGAGCAACTGGGCCAGTTGTGCAGCGCTTGGCCGACTCGACTCGGGTATCGGAATCACTACGTCAATCTCGTTCGGTGGCACCGTGGATATGACGCGCTGGGCCAGTGTTTCTCCCAGATTCAGCCTGGCCTGATAAACCGAAATTCCGTCCATCACCGAGTCCGGTCGCGCCAGATAAACGTATTCAAAAATGCAGGGATTGAGCACCGGATTCCGGGCACACTGCTGCGCGTGGAGATTGCCCTGCAAATCAATGAAGACTGCTTCGCCTGGGAGGACATTGCGTTCAAGTTTGTGGGACGTACCTTCCAGCGCCACCGATTCGCTGGCGATGAGTACAGTGCCTTCACCACGCCCCAGACACAGGGGACGAATGCCAAAGGGATCGCGGAAAGCGAGCACGCCGTGCCCAGCAATCATCGCGATGACAGCGTAAGAACCTCTGACGCGAAGATGTACGCGACGCACCGCATCAAACACGTCGTGCGGCTGCAGCGGGAAGCCGCGCGTTGTCTTCTCGATCTCATGCGCCAGCACATTGAGCAGGACTTCGGAGTCGCTTTCGGTGTTGATGTGCCGGTGGTCGGCGCTGAAGAGTTCGGCTTTGAGAGCCTGCGCGTTTGTCAGGTTGCCGTTGTGCACCAGCACAATACCAAAAGGCGCGTTGACATAGAAGGGCTGCGCCTCCTCTTCGCTGTACGCGTTGCCCGCAGTCGGATACCGTACCTGACCCAGGCCACAATTTCCCGGCAGCGAACGCATGTTGCGTGTCCGAAACACATCACGCACCATGCCCTTGGCTTTGTGCATGAAGAACTTGCGTTCCTGCTGCGTAACAATGCCGGCTGCGTCCTGACCACGGTGCTGCAACAGCAGCAAGGCATCATAGATAAGCTGATTGACAGGTGCGCTGCTGACAACGCCGACGATTCCACACATTATGGTAGATACTTTCCAAAGTCTTCCGGCAAAAGGGGCTTGAGATTCTGGAGAGCCGCCATTGCAATACCAACCCCTGTTGATTCCCTCCACCACACGCTGTGCTTGAACTGGGACATATTGATGGCGGCAGTCAGTGCCAGCAACAGGATCACCCCTCGCAACACGCCGAACAATGCCCCAAGAACCCGGTCTGTCGATTGCAAACCTGCTTTCGCAGTAAGCTTCTGTATCAGTCTGGCGAGCAGGCCACCAGCAAAGGCGGAGATCACAAAGATAAGCACAAAAGCTGCTGCGAAACGAATCGGTGCCCGGCTACCATCCATCGGCAACTTTTCGGCAATGTCAGGTGCAAACCATTGAGACAACATGAACGCCGCTATCCAGCTCAGCAGCGACAAGACTTCATAGAACAGACCGCGCACCGCACCAAGCGCCAACGAGACCAGCAGGATCAGCGCGAAAATCGAGTCGATGGCGATCTCGGGCATCGTGGCAAACCCTGCTACAGACTCAAGATAGCCGCCGGCAGATGGAGCTTCTTGACCCTGTCCGCCGCCTTGTCAGCCTCTGACTTGCTTGCAAAAGGTCCCACACGCACGCGAATCCGGCGCCCATCTTTGGTATCCGCCACCTGCGTGTAGTTCTTCAACCCAGCATGCTCGAGCTTTTGACGCACCTCGTGTGCCTTGGCAGCATCAGCAAACGCACCGACCTGGACGACAAAACGAGCATCCACGGCATCGGACTTTCTGGTCGGGTCCTTGCCATCCAGCAGCGCCTGAGCTTTGCTGCCATCATCTACCTTGACAGGCGCCGAAGCAGACTTTTGAATAAGTGGTGACTCTGTCTTGGCAACCTGCCTGCCAACGTCAGACGCAAAGGGCTGCGGCATCACGGCCGATGATTGCGACGTCGGGGGCACAGCAGGTGGTAAAACCGCGGAAGCTGCTGGCGCCGCGGACACTACTGGCGCGGCTGACGCTACTGGCGCGGCTGACGCTACTGGCGCTGGCTCCGGCGCCTTGGTTGGCAGTACGGGCGCCGGAATGCCGAGCGGCTTGACCTTGGCACGATCCGGTATTTCGATCGGAATATCGACCGCAATGGGACGAGGCTGCTTGTCAAACAACAGGGGGAAACCGAGCACTCCAACAAGTACCAGCAAAGCCGCACCCAACAGACGATGCTTGGCGCGCTTGCGCATCACCTCGATACTCTCGGGCGACACCGGCAATGCAGATGGCTCATCAGTGCGCTTTCGAAACTTGAATAAGGCCATGTCGTGGAGGGTCAGAAATTCAACTATTGAGCAGGTGTTGGGTGTGCAAGCGCGGCAAAGCGTCCTTCAATACGCCAGCTACGGTGAAGAACGACCCGAACACGACGATTCTATCAGCGGGGTCTGCTACCCTGATAGCGGCTTGCAGTGCTTCCGCCGGACTGAGATAGCTCTCGGCACTGACGTTCTTCCTTGTGTTTTCAGCCTGCCACTGTGCCAGCGAATGCTGCCCGGATTGTGCACGTGCAGTGGGTAGATCGGTGAAATACCAGCAATCAATCAGCGGATTGGTCCGACGCAGCATGGCCACCACATCCTTGTCCGCCATCGCACCAAAGACCGCGTGAGTGCGAGGAAAATAGCCCATCGCGTCCAGATTGGCCGCCAGCGCCGCCACCGCGTGCGGGTTGTGCGCGACGTCAAGTACCAATGTTGGCTGCCCGGCAATCACCTGAAATCGACCGGGTAGTTCCACCAGTGCGAGGCCGCTGCGCACGGCCTGCGCGCTTACCGGCAAGCGTTCGCGCAAGGCCGCCAGCGCGGCCAGCACGCCTGCCGCGTTGAGCAATTGGTTGGCACCGCGCAAAGCAGGATAGGCCAGACCGCCGTAGCGCCGACTGCGGCCAGCCCAGGCCCATTGCTGCCGATCGCCCGACACATTGAAATCGACCCCCATGCGCCAGAGATCGGCATCGATTTCAACCGCATGGTCAAGCAGGCTTTGCGGCGGCATCGGGTCGCTCACAATCACCGGCCGGCCCGTGCGCATGACGCCGGCCTTCTCCATGCCAATCGACTCCCGGTCAGGCCCCAGGAACTCCATGTGATCAAGGTCTATGCTGGTGATAACGGCGCAATCCGGGTCAATGATGTTCACTGCATCGAGCCGTCCGCCCAAGCCGACTTCGAGAATGACCACATCGAGTTTGGCGCGAACCATCACATCGAATATGGCGAGTGTCGAAAATTCGAAGTAGGTGAGCGAGATCTCTGTATTGCCCTGGCGGCGCGCCTGCTCCACCATCGCAAAGGCAGCCACCAGTTCAGCGCTGGCAACGGGCTCGCCACGGAGCCGCAGACGCTCCTCAAAATGAACCAGATGCGGCGAGGTGTAAACGCCGGTACGGTAACCGGCCTGCGCCAGAATGGACTCCAGCATCGCGCAGGTCGAGCCTTTGCCATTGGTACCAGCCACAGTAATCACTGGGCACGTGAAACGCAGCCCCATGCGCTGAGCCACCTCCTTGACGCGCCCCAAACCCATGTCGATAGTCTTGGCGTGCAGCCGTTCGCAGTGGGCCAGCCATTGGTCTAAGGTTTGGGCTTGTGTGATCATCGAGTCATCATTGTCGCCGAGCGCCGTGCATGGCCAAAATGTGGGTCGCCTAAAATCGCGGCTTAGCTCCAACTGCACAGCAAACAACATGGCTACCATTCTTGAGAACCTTCCCATCGGGCAAAAAGTCGGCATCGCTTTCTCGGGCGGTCTTGACACCAGCGCTGCACTGCACTGGATGAAGCAAAAGGGAGCCATTCCCTACGCCTACACGGCCAACCTTGGTCAGCCGGATGAAACCGACTATGACGAGATTCCGCGCAAGGCAATGCAGTACGGTGCCCAGGCGGCGCGCCTGATTGACTGTCGCAGCCAATTGGCCTCTGAAGGCATTGCCGCCCTGCAAAGCGGTGCCTTTCACATCTCCACGGCCGGGGTAACCTACTTCAACACCACGCCACTAGGGCGCGCCGTGACCGGCACCATGCTGGTCTCAGCGATGAAGGAAGACGATGTCCACATCTGGGGTGACGGCAGCACCTTCAAGGGCAACGACATCGAGCGCTTTTATCGCTACGGCCTGCTGACCAATCCATCCCTGAAGATCTACAAGCCGTGGCTGGACCAGTTGTTCATTGACGAACTGGGCGGGCGCGCCGAAATGTCGGCTTTCATGACCAAATCAGGCTTCGGCTACAAGATGTCGGCCGAGAAAGCCTACTCAACAGACTCCAACATGCTTGGTGCCACCCACGAAGCCAAGGATTTGGAACAGTTGAACAGCGGCATCAGAATTGTCAACCCGATCATGGGTGTGGCCTTCTGGAAGGACGACGTTGCCGTGGCGCGGGAGGAAGTCACGGTGCACTTTGAAGAAGGCCGGCCGGTTGCATTGAATGGCGTCAAATACGACGACCTGGTGACGCTGATCATGGAAGCCAACCGCATTGGCGGGCGCCATGGTCTGGGCATGAGCGATCAGATCGAAAACCGCATCATCGAAGCCAAAAGCCGTGGCATTTACGAGGCACCCGGCCTGGCGCTGCTGTTCATCGCCTACGAGCGGCTGGTCACGGGCATTCACAACGAAGACACCATCGAGCAATACCGCGACAACGGTCGCAAGCTCGGGCGCCTGTTGTACCAGGGCCGCTGGTTTGACCCTCAGGCCATCATGCT
>CAZZLB010000121.1:0-7827 GCA_964654655.1 uncultured Rhodoferax sp.
AGTGGCGCCAGTCCGAGCCGCAGCGGCATCATTGGCAACGAGTGGCGCGACCCCGATACGGGTGAACCGATGTACTGTGCGCAGGACAATTCGGCCACTTACATCGGGCAGCGCACGCGGCCGAACGACGGCACGAGCCCGAAGAACCTGAAAGTCGAAACAGTGGGTGATGTGCTGCGCCGCGTCGATCCACGCTCCAGGGTGATTGCCGTTTCCGGCAAGGACCGCGGCGCCATCCTGCCCGCCGGAAAATCCGGCACCGCCTACATGTACATGAGCAGCACCGGCCAGTTTGCCTCCAGCACCTACTACATGAGCGCGCATCCGGCCTGGGTTGACCGTTTCAACGCTGCCAGGCCGGCCGACCGCTACTTCAAGACCTCATGGACCGGCACTGCCGCCGGCTTGCCCATCATGTACGGTGCGCCGCAGGACGACGCACCCGGCCTGCGCTATTACGGCTCACTGCTGCAGGGACCGTTTGCCGATGCGCTGGTGCTCGACTTTGCACGCGCCGCGTTGAAGGGTGAAGCCCTGGGTCAGCGCGATGTGAGCGACATCCTGGTGGTCAGCCTTTCCGGGCACGACTACGTCAACCACGCTTTCAGTGCCGAATCGGAACTGTCGCAGGACCACACCCTGCAGGTGGACCGATTGCTGCAGGCATTCTTCCACGATCTGGACGCACAGGTCGGAGCCGACAACTACATTGCTGCACTCAGCTCAGACCACGGTTTTATGCCAACGCCTGAATACAGCCTGAAACTCGGTCTGGACGCCGGACGACTTTCCTCCGGTGCCATGCTGGGTCGCATCAATACGGCGCTGGAACAAGGCCTTGGGCAAGGCAAATGGGTGGTCGGATTCTCCGGTGCGACGGTGTTGCTGAACCGGCCATGGATCAGGCAGCAAAAGCAGGATGCCGCCGCCATTGCACGGCGGGTCAAAGCCCTTCTGATGCAGGAAGCCGGCGTCGCGGCTGCCTATACGCGTGAGGAGATGCTGGGCGGCCAGGAAAGTGCCGACCCGCTGTTTGCCCGGATGCGCAAATCCTGGCACACAGATGTTTCGGGTGATGTCCAGTTTGCGCTCAAACCGAACTGGATGTTCGGGACTGGCAACCTGGGTGCCACCCACGGTTCGCCTTACGACTACGACACCCACGTACCCCTGATGCTGTGGGGTCCGCGCTGGGTGCGCGCAGCAGCCCTGACGCAACCGGTTGGCGTGGTTGACCTGGCCCCGACACTGGCCCGTCTGCTTCGAGTCGCCGCGCCGGCAAGTTCCCAAGGCCAGGCCCTGCCTTTGCTTGATCCATGACAAGATACCTTGCCTGTTCAATCACGGGGGTCCGGAATATACTCCGCGAAAAGAGCCTCCGCAGCGCCCAGGCCGCCTGTCGGCAGTCTCGATGAAATGCAACCTTAGTAGTACCTTGTAGTGAACCAGGCTGTCTCATCCCCTGCCGAACAGGAACTTCACCGACTGGAGCGGGAAAACTGCGCTTTGCGCGCCGAGTTGCAGCACCTCAAGGAATTGGTGTCCCATGGATCTTCAACGATCGCGGCAGAATTACTGAAGGTGGAAACGCACTATCGCCAGAGCGATCAGGATCTGCACACCATCATCGATCACCTGCCAACCATGATCGGCTACTGGGATCGCAACTTGCGCAACCGCTTTGGCAACAAGGCTTATGCGCAATGGTTCGGCATGGACCCCGCCCATCTGCCAGGCATGCACGCCCGCGAAGTCATCGGCGAGGAGGCCTACCGGCAGAGTCTGCCCTACATCGAAGCCGCGCTGCGCGGGCAGCCACAACAATTTGAGCGCAGCGTCCTGGCCCCCGGGAGCACGCAGCCACGGCAGTTCTTGGTTCAGTACCTGCCCGATCTTCTTGGTCAGGAAGTGCATGGCCTGTACACCATGGTGACCGATATCAGCTCAGCCAGGCAGGCGGAATCGGCGCTGCGAGAGAGAGATCAGAAACTGCGCGGACTCTACGAGCTCTCGCCCCTGGGTATCGCCATGACCGACATGGAGGGTCACTTTGTCGAATTCAACGAAGCCTTCCGCGCCATTTGCGGTTACAGCACACAGGAGCTGATGACCCTGAACGAACGGACGCTGACACCGCCGCGATTTGTTGAACTGGAGGCGAAGCAGCGTGAGCAACTCATCGAGGGCGGGCGCTTGGGTCCCTACGAAAAAGAGTATCTGCGCAAGGATGGCTGCCTGATCCCGGTCGCTTTCAATGGTGTGCTGATCAGCGGCAGCGATGGCAAGCGGTACATCTGGAGCATCGTCGAAGACCTCAGCAAACGCAAGCAGACGGAACAGTTGCAGCTCGTCCTCAATGAATACCATGAGTTGAGTCTGGACGTGCTGGCTCGCAGCCGCGAGAAGATTGTTACGGCGCTAACCCGGCTTTCGCTCTACCGGGACAACGAGACCGGCCAGCACATCACCCGCAGCGAGCTTTATGTCAAGGCGCTGGCCGACGCGCTGGCAGCGGCCGGCCACTATCCGGCTCAGTTGAGCCAGCATGACATCGACCTGATCGTGAAGGCCACACCGATGCACGACCTGGGCAAGGTCGGTGTACCCGATCAGGTGCTACTCAAACCCGGACGCCATACACCCGACGAGATGCTTGTAATGCAGTCTCATGCTGCGATTGGAGAATCCATTTTGCTGGTGGCAGCTGGCGGGGAGGCAACGACTGACTCGCTGCTGATGGTAGCCTCCAGAATGGCCGGTGCGCATCATGAGAACTGGGATGGCAGCGGTTATCCGCGTCGTCTCAAGGGCACCGACATTCCAATCGAAGCCCGCCTGATGGCAGTGGCCGACGTCTACGACGCGCTGACCACACCCCGCGTCTACAAGCAGGCCTGGGCGCATGAGGCCGCAAGGCTTGAAATCCTGAGCCTCAAGGGTATCAAGTTCGACCCGCTGATCGTGGAAGCGTTTGAGCAGGTACATACCACTTTCATGGAAATCGCCAGCGAGTTCGGCGACCATGATCCTCACGCCAGCGCCAGCTGACCCCACCGGCGGCTACAGCAGGGCGAGCGCCACGCTGTTTTTCACTTCTTCCATCACGGCGTAAGTGCGCGTTTCCCGTACACCCGGCAGTTGCCAGAGCACGGTGCCGGCAAATTCGCGGTAGGCGTTCATGTCGGCACAGCGCGTCTTGAGCAGGTAGTCAAAGCCGCCTGCCACCATGTGGCACTCCATGATCTCGGGGCGAATCTGGACGGCGGCCTTGAACTGGTCAAACACATTGGGGCTGGTGCGGTCCAGCAGCACCTCGACGAAAACCATCATTCCGGCGCCAAGCTTTAGCGGGTTGAGCCGCGCCTCGTAACCAAGAATGTAGCCCTCGCGCGTCAGGCGCTGCACGCGCGCCAGCACAGCCGTCGGCGACAGCGCCACCGACTCGGCCAGCTTCAGGTTCGAAATCCGGCCGTCCTGCTGCAGTGCCATCAGAATCTTGCGGTCAATGCGGTCTATTCCAGCGTCCATGGGTCAAATTCTAGGCTGACTGCTGCAGCGCGCCGCCAAGCTCGTTACCATGCAGTCTTGCTGGCGCCTTCTCAGCAGGAAAAGGAATAGCCCCATGGCTCACTATGCATTGAATATCAACGGTGTGACGCATCAGGTCGATGTGGCTGCCGACACGCCTCTGCTCTGGGTGCTGCGTGACACGCTGGGACTGGTCGGTACCAAGTTTGGCTGCGGTGTTGGCAGTTGCGGTGCCTGCATGGTCCATCTGGGTGGCATCCCCACAAGGTCCTGCATGACGCCGGTATCCACAGTCGGGCGCAAGAAGGTGCTGACCATCGAAGGGCTGACGGCGCAGGGCGACCATCCGCTGCAGACAGCCTGGCAGGAGCTCGACGTGCCGCAATGCGGTTACTGTCAGGGCGGTCAGATCATGACTGCGGCCGCGCTGCTGCAGGAGACTGCGCATCCGACCGACGCCGAAATTGACGATGCCATGGCCGGCAACCTGTGCCGCTGTGCGGCTTACCAGCGCATACGCGCCGGCATTCACCGCGCCGCTGAAATCACCGCAAAGCAGCAGGTGAAGTCATGAAGCGCCGCGACTTTCTGCAACGCTCTGCACTGGGCAGCGGTGGGCTGTTGCTAGGCAGTTACCTGGAAGCCACAACAGCAGCCGAGACAGTCGCCAATCCGGCTGGCACAGCGGCGCCTGCCGGATTCAAACCCAATGCTTTCATCAGCATCTCCAGCCAGGGCGTGGTGACACTCATTTCCAAGCAGCCGGAAATTGGCCAGGGCATCAAAACTTCGCTGCCGATGGTGATTGCCGAAGAGCTGGAAGTCAACTGGAAAGATGTGCGCATCGTGCAGGGCGACCTGGACCCGGCCTACGGCGGCCAGAGCGCCGGCGGCTCCACCTCGACACCGAACAACTACAACAACTTCCTGCGCCTCGGTGCAACCGCGCGCACCATGCTGGTCCAGGCTGCAGCGCAGACCTGGAAGGTCGGAGTTGTCGAATGTCTCGCTGCCAATTCGGCGGTTCACCACAAGGCCAGCGGTCGAAGCCTGAGCTACGCCGAGCTCGCAGCCAGCGCCGCAACGTTGCCCGTGCCGAGCACCGACTCCGTCAAGTTGAAAGACCCGCGCGACTACAAACTGCTGGGCACACGTGTTGGTGGTGTTGACAATCGGGCCTTGGTCACTGGCAAGCCCTTGTTCGGTATGGATGTGCGCCTGACCGGCATGTTGTATGCCGTCTTCGAAAAGTGCCCGGCCTTTGGCGGCAAGGTGCTTGGTGCAAATCTGGAAGCCATCAAGGCTCTGCCCGGCGTTCGCGATGCTTTTGTCATCGCGGGCACAAGCCAGCTCACCGGACTGATGCCTGGCGTGGCCATTGTTGCAGAATCGACCTGGGCTGCCTTCAGCGCGCGTCGGCAACTCAGGGTGACTTGGGACGAGGGTGCAGTGGTCGAGCAGAGCTGGGATGGCTTTGCGGTACAGGCGCAAAAAATTTCCAGTCAAGCCGGCACGGTGCAACTGCGCAAGGATGGTGACCCGACGGCCGCCTTCGCGCGCGCCAGCAAAACCGTCCAGGCGAGCTACAGCTACCCCTTCATTTCGCACGCCAGCATCGAACCTCAAAACTGCACTGCCTGGTTTCATGACGGTGTGATGGAACTGTGGGCACCAACGCAGAACCCCGCTGCGGGCCAGAATCTGGTAGCCAGCACGCTGGGGCTGTCCAAGGAAAAAATCACACTGCACATCACCCGCAGCGGCGGCGGTTTTGGCAGACGCCTGAGTGCGGACTACATCGTCGAGGCCGCCGCCATCGCACAGCGCGTGGCCGCACCGGTCAAACTCACCTGGAGTCGCGAAGACGACCTGCGGCACGACCACTACCGTGCCGGTGGTTTTCACTTCCTGCGCGGGGCACTGGACAAACAGGGAAAGCTGACTGCCTGGCACAACCACTTTGTCACCTTTGCCAATCGCATCACGCGTGACGGTGCATCGGTCCTGCAGCCGGGCAGTGGTGCCAGCCTCTCGGGCGACGAGTTTCCGGGTCGCTGGGTGGCCAACTGCCTGCTGGAACAAACGCCCATGGAGTGCGGCATTCCGATGGGGCCGTGGCGAGCGCCCGGCAGCAATGTCTTTGCCTGGGTCTTTCACAGCTTCATCGACGAACTCGCGCACGCTGGCGCGCGCGATCCGCTCGAATTCCGCCTGGAGTTGCTGGGGCAGCAGGATCTGGTAGCCGGCAGCGGCGAGCGCGCTCAGCCCTACAACGTGGGCCGCATGCGCCGGGTCCTGACCGAGGCCGCGCAAAGGGCCGACTGGGGTCGCAGGAAATTTCCCAAAGGCCAGGGTCAGGGCATCGCCTTCCACTTCAGCCACCGTGGCTACATCGCCGAGGTGGCGGAAGTCACGGTTTCCAAAGCGGGTGTGTTGAAAGTGGATAGAGTTGTGGTCGCATCCGACATCGGCTCGCAGATCGTGAACCTAAGCGGCGCTGAAAACCAGGTTCAGGGTTCCGTCATCGATGCGCTGGGCACACTGATGTTTGCCGAGCTCGACATCCAGCGCGGCCGTGTAGTACAGCGAAACTTCAGCGACTACCCATTGATCGGCATGAGCGATGCGCCGCCCCGCATTGATGTGCACTTTGTCAAATCCAATGAACCGGTGACCGGCATGGGTGAGCCGGCTTTTCCACCGCTGGCACCCGCAGTCTGCAACGCCATCTTCGCCGCCACCGGCAAGCGCGTGCGTCAGATGCCGCTGAGCCGTGTCGATTTGAGCTGGAGCTGAATCATTTCGCTGGATTGGCAGCGCGCCATTGCTCCACCGCCTTGAGCGTGTTCTCCACGTGCAGATCCGGGCTCAGGCTCGCGTACACGTAGAGCACCTTGCCTTCGGGACTGATCACGTAGGAAATGCGGTCTGCCATGTCGGGCTTGACCCAGAGCGCCGCGTCGTAGAGTTTCATGATGCGCGCGCCACCGTCGGCCGCCACCGCAAACTTGTCGCGGCAGGCCTCGACCGAAAACTTCTTCAGTGTCTCGATGTCGTCGTTGGAGACGCCAACTACCGTCGCGCCCAGCGCGCTGAACTTCGGTGTGGCCTCGGCGAAATTGTGGGCTTCCTTGGTGCAGCCGCTGGTAAAGGCTTTGGGATAGAAATAGAGAACGACCGGCCCCTTGCTCAAGGTCTCCTTCAGGGAAAACCTGAAGGCCTGCCCGGCGCGGGCGGCATCGGTTGAAAAGTCAGGCGTCGCTGCTCCGACGGCCAGCGCGGCCAGTGCAGAGGCGCTACCCAGGGTCAGGGTCGTGGCGAGAAAAAGCGCAGGCAAGTTGAATTTCATCGGCTAGCTCCATCGCGAAAAAACCGCGCTGCCCCGACCATAACCTGACACGCAATAACCGGCTCACCGGGGTGGTTATTCAGGCAGCCGACGGAACCAGAAAGTCACGGCTGATGTGCATGCCCAGATCATTGACCCGGTCCAGGAACTGGGTCAGGTAGGCATGCAAGCCGGTGGCCAGAATCTCGTCGATACGGCCATACTTGAGTTCGGCGCACAGCTTGCCGGCACGCCGATGCGTTTCACCCGACTGGTCGTTGGCCACCAGCGCCAGGTTCTTCACCACCTCGTTCAGGCTGGCGTGCAGCGAGCGCGGCATGTCGGGACGCAGGATCAGCAGTTCAGCAACCCGTTCCGGCCGGATCACGTCGCGGTAAACCTTGCGGTACACCTCGAAGCCCGAGACGCTGCGCAGGATGGCGCTCCAGTGGTAGAAGTCGTATTCCTGGTCCTTCTCGCTGGCGGCGCCATAAAAGTCGCTCTGCACGGCATGAAACTTGACGTCCACCAGGCGCGCCGTGTTGTCGGCGCGTTCCAGAAACGTACCGAGTCGCATGAAATACAGCGCCTCATCCATCAGCATGGTGCCCAGGGTGACGCCGCGCGACAGGTGCGAGCGGAACTTCACCCACTCAAAGAACTGCGCCGGATCACGCTCGAATTCACCGGCCTTGATCATGCGACGCACTTCGAGCCAGGTCTGGTTCTGCGTCTCCCAGACCTCGGTGGTGAGCGTGCCACGAACCGCCCGTGCATTCTCGCGCGCCGCGTTCAGGCAGGACACGATGGAGGACGGGTTGCTCTCGTCTTTCACCATGAAGTCCATGACATCACGAACATTGATCTCACCGTGCTTGGCCTTGTAAACGGACGCCAGTTCGCTGATGCTCAGCAAACCTTGCCAACCCACCAGCGCCACGGCGTCAGACTGCGGCAGCAGCGAGGTCTGG
>CAZZLB010000122.1:0-7738 GCA_964654655.1 uncultured Rhodoferax sp.
ACCTGCGACAGCGTGAGCTTGATGAACGAATTGTTCTGCGCGTAAGTGCCCAGTTGCAGACCAAGCTGTCCGGCGAGCGTGCCCAGTGAATAGTCAAAAGCGACCGCAAAAGTCTGGATCACACCAATCAGAACCGAAGCCAGAAAAGCACCCGAGAGCGAGCCCATGCCACCAACCACGACAACGACAAAGATCACCGACCCCACCGTTGCTGCCATCGACGGCTCGGTCAGGAAGGTGCTGCCGCCAATCACGCCGGCCAGCCCCGCCAGGGCGGCGCCAGCGCCGAAAACCATCATGAAGACCAGCGGCACGTTGTGACCCAGGCCTTCGACCATCTCCGGATGCGTCAGCGCCGCCTGAATCACCAGACCCACACGCGTGCGCGTGAGCAGCAGCCAGACCGATCCCAGCATGATCAAAGCCACCAGCATCATGAAGCCGCGTGTTGCCGGGAAAGGTGAGCAGACCAGACGCACACCGGCCTCGGCAGCATTGCACAACTCGGCGGGTGCAGCACCCCAGAGCAGGCTCAGTCCATGGACCGAATGGTTGATCAGGGTGAAGGCCGGCCCCTGCAGCAAATCGGGTGGACGGAAATTCAGCGCGATGCGTCCCCAGACCAGTTGCACCAGTTCAAATATCACATACGACAGGCCAAAGGTGATGAGCAACTCGGCCACATGCCCGTATTTGTGCACCTTGCGCAAAAAGAAGCGCTCGAACAGCGCGCCCATGGCGCCCACGATCAGCGGCGACAGCAGCAGGGCCGGCCAGAAGCCGACGACACCCGATACCGTGTAGCCGACGTAGGCACCCACCATGTAAAAGGAAGCATGGGCAAAATTCAGGACACCCATCATGCTGAAAATCAGCGTCAGGCCCGAACTCAACATGAACAACAGCAAGCCGTAGCTCAGTCCGTTGAGCATGGAGATGATGAAAAACTCCATTCCGATAATCCTTACTGACCGGCAAGAAAAAAGAGCCCGAGACGGTGCACCCGTTCGGGCTCCAGCATCACACGGTGGAAATCAAGGCCGTTTCATCTGGCAGCTGGTGGGCGTGCTCGAAACGTAGTTGGGATACTCCTTGAGCGGTGCCAGCGTCATACCGGTGTTTTCCGGGCTGTACGGGTACTTCTTGTCGGCCTTTTGCCAGACCGTCATGTAAAGCGGCTGCTGCAACTGGTGATCGGTCTTGCGCATTTCGACTTCACCGTTGAAAGTTGCAACCTTCAGACCTTCCATGGCGGCGGCAACCTTGACCGGGTCGGTGGACTTGGCTTTGGCAATGGCAGCGCCCAGCATTTCATAGATACGGATGGTGGAGCCGGTGTAGAAATCGTCGTTGTACTTCTTCTTGAACTCGGCCATCCACTTGTCAAGCTGACCGCCCATGTTGTAGTGGCTGTAGGCGATCTGGTAGACCCGGCCCGCGCCGTTGGTACCCAGAGCGGTCGGTGTCCCGGTGACGCCTGTGTAGTAGGTGAAGAACTTGCCGGTGTAGCCGCTTTCATTGGCTGCCTTGACCAGCAAGGACAAATCGGAACCCCAGTTGCCGCTCACCACGGTATCTGCGCCGGTGGCCTTGATCTTGGCAATATAGGGAGCGAAGTCGCGCACCTGCGCCAGCGGGTGCAGGTCCTCGCCAACGATCTGGATGTCAGGGCGCTTGCGTGCCAGAACTTCCTTGGTGTACTTCGCCACTTGAACGCCGTGCGAGTAATTCTGACCCAGGATGTAAACCTTTTTGACATCCTTCTGCTCGGCCATGAAGCCGCCCATGGCTTCCATCTTCATGGAGGTGTCTGCGTCAAAACGGAAATGCCAGAAGCTGCACTTGCTGTTGGTGAGATCAGGGTCCACAGCGGAGTCGTTGAAATAAACCACTTCCTTGCCGGGGTTGCGTTCATTGTGCTTGTTGATTGCGTCCACCAGTGCCAGCGCTACCGAGGAACCGTTGCCCTGGATGACGTAGCGCACACCCTGGTCAATCGCGGCTTTCAGCGCGTTCAGACTCTCCGTCGGGCTGAGCTTGTTGTCGATGCCAGTGATCTCGAACTTCACGCCGGCCGGGTTGCCAGGCTGCCCGGGGTTGCCAGGAACCGGCAGACCGCTGTACTTCTCGGCAAAGAACTGGTAGCCCTTGAGCTGACTGACACCAACAGGGCCGAGCAATCCGGTCAGGGGGTCAATCCGGACGATCTTCACGACCTCGCCCTTTTGGGCAAAAGCAGTGCTGACGCACAAAGCGGCGGCAGTGGCGGCAACAACTTTCAATGCAAACTTCATATTTAGCTCCTGAGTTTCAATCATCTGACCAGCGCGCAGCGTACAAGCATTTGTGCGCTGCACCACGAGGGTTTTCCACTAGCATGAATCACCCATGCGACAGCCTCGCCACCAAACCAGATCAGGCGTCGGGCAATTTGTAATCCTTGAGCAGTTCGCGCAGCTTGGTTTTTTGCATCTTGCCGGTACCGCCCAAAGGAATGGCATCGACAAACACGACGTCGTCGGGGATCTGCCACTTGGCGGTCTTGCCCTCGTAAAAAGCGATCAGCTCATTGCGCGAGACCTCGGCACCGGGCTTCTTCACAACCGCAATGATGGGACGCTCGTCCCACTTCGGATGCTTCATGCCGATGCAGGCTGCCATCGCCACGGCCGGATGCGCCATCGCGATGTTCTCGACATCGATCGAACTGATCCATTCGCCGCCGGATTTGATCACGTCCTTGCTGCGGTCGGTGATCTGCATATAGCCATCGGCGTCGATGGTGGCGACGTCGCCAGTGGGGAACCAGCCATCCACCAGGGGCGAGCCGCCCTCGCCCTTGAAATAGGCACTGATGATCCAGGGACCCTTGACCAGCAGATCGCCGTAGGTCTTGCCGTCCCATGGCAACTCCGTACCGTCGCCGTCAACAATCTTCATGTCCACACCAAAAACACCACGCCCCTGCTTGAGTCGGACTTGCATCTTTTCCTGATCGTTCATGCCCAGATGCTTGTTCTTCAGGGTGCAGACCGTTCCCAAGGGAGACATCTCGGTCATGCCCCAGGCGTGCAACACTTCGACGCCATACAGGTCGTTGAAGGCGGTGATCATGGCTGGCGGGCAGGCCGAGCCGCCGATGACCGTACGTTTGAGCGTGGAGAAACGCAGGCCGCCAGCCTGCATGTGGCCCAGCATCATCTGCCAGACGGTGGGCACACCGGCGGCAAACGACACCTTCTCGCTCTCGATCAACTCGAAGATGGACTTGCCGTCCATCGCCGGCCCCGGGAACACCAGCTTGGCGCCCGTCATGGCCGCCGAATAGGGAAGACCCCAGGCGTTGACGTGGAACATGGGCACCACCGGCAACACGGTGTCACGCGCACTCATGCTCAAGGCGTCCGGCAAGGCGCCCGCAAAGGCGTGCAGCATGGTGGAGCGGTGGCTGTACAAAGCCGCTTTCGGATTGCCCGTCGTGCCGCTGGTGTAGCACATGCTGGAAGCAGAATTCTCGTCAAACGACGGCCACTGGTAGTCACTGCTCTGCGCGCCGATCCAGGCTTCATAGCTGACCAGCCCGGGGATGCCAGTGTCGGCCGGCAGCTTGTCGGCGTCACACATGGCCACATAGTGCCTGACGGTCGGGCACCGGCCGTGCACAGCCTTCACGATCGGCAGGAAACTCATATCGAAGCAGAGCACCGAATCTTCAGCGTGATTGACAATCCAGCTGATCTGGTCCGGATGCAGACGCGGATTGAGCGTGTGCAGCACGCGCCCCGTGCCGCTGACGCCAAAGTAGAGTTCGAGGTGGCGGTAGCCGTTCCAGGCCAGCGTTGCGACCCGGTCGCTGAACTGCAGCTTCAAGGCATCGAGTGCGTTGGCCACTTGGCGTGAGCGCACGGCCACTTCCTTGTAGGTATAACGGTGGATGTCGCCTTCAACCCGGCGCGAAACGATTTCACCTTCACCGTGGTGGCGTTCGGCAAATTCGATGAGCGTAGAGATCAACAACTGTTGGTTTTGCATCAAGCCGAGCATGTACGAACTCCTGATAAGTATTTGAACCACGCGCATGTTACTGCGATTTTTTGGATAACCCTGCGAACCACAGGCTGGCTGCGGGCGCGAGACAATCCGGCTATGAACCTGAGTACAGACTGCCACGACATGACCGATCTGGGTTTGACATGGCGCAACACTTTTGCCGGACTCGGCGAAGATTTCTACACCCGTGTCTCGCCGCGCAAGCTGCCGGATCCGTATTGGGTGGCACACAGCACCTCGTTGGCGCGTGAACTCGGTCTGGACCCGGCCGCGTTGAAGTCGGACGCCTGGCTGCAGGCGCTCACCGGCAACCAGGCCATCACGGGCGCAGAGCCGCTGGCCAGCGTTTACAGCGGTCACCAGTTCGGTGTCTGGGCCGGCCAGCTGGGCGATGGCCGCGCCATTCTGCTCGGCCAGGCAGCCAGCGGTATGGAGTGGCAACTCAAGGGCTCTGGCCTCACGCCCTACTCCCGCATGGCCGACGGGCGTGCGGTGCTGCGCTCGACCGTGCGCGAGTTTCTTGGCAGCGAAGCGATGCACGGCCTTCGCATACCCACGACGCGCGCCCTGTGTGTCACCGGCTCCGACGCTCCGGTGTACCGCGAAACAGCGGAAACTGCGGCCGTATTGACACGACTGGCACCGAGCTTTGTGCGTTTTGGTCACTTCGAACATTTTTCGGCCCGTGACCAGATCAAGCAACTCAGGACCCTGGCCGACTACGTGATTGACCAGCATTACCGGCACTGTCGCAATGCTGACGCACCTGGCGGCAACGCGTACGCAGCCTTGCTGAAGGTAGTGAGCGAGCGCACCGCAGAAATGCTGGCGCAATGGCAGGCCGTTGGCTTCTGCCACGGCGTGATGAACACCGACAACATGAGCATTCTGGGCCTGACCATGGACTACGGTCCGTTTCAGTTTCTGGATGCCTACCAGCCAGACCACATCTGCAACCACTCCGACACGCAGGGACGCTACGCCTACAACCGGCAGCCCAATGTGGCCTACTGGAATCTGTACTGCCTGGCGCAGGCCCTGCTGCCGCTCATTGAAGAAAAGTCGCTGGCCCTGGCAGCGCTTGAACCCTTCAAGACGGTGTTTCTTGAGGAGTTCGAGAGCCGGATGCGCGCCAAGCTGGGCCTGACCGATCGCGCAGTGCCAGAAGACAGGGCCTTGATCGAAGACATTCTGGGTCTGCTGGCACGCTTTGGCATCGACTACACCATTTTTTGGCGCCGCCTGAGTCACAGCGTCGGCAGCGGCGATCTGACGCCGGTGCGAGATCTGTTTCTCGACGCCGCCGCACTTGATGCCTGGTTGCCGCGTTACAGCCAGCGACTCGGCACACAGCCGCGCGAGCAGCTATCGAAGATGATGCTGGCAAGCAATCCGAAGTTTGTGCTGCGCAATCACCTGGCCGAACTGGCGATACAGTCGGCCAAGAAGAAGGATTTCGCGCCCGTCGCCAGCCTGCTGGAAGTGCTGGAGACACCGTTTGACGAGCACCCGGAGTTGGAGCACTACGCCGACTTTCCGCCGGATTGGGCGCATCGTATCGAGATCAGTTGCAGTTCCTGAGGACAGCCATGAGCACTTACAAGATTCAGAAAACCGACGAGCAATGGAGGGCAGAACTCAAGGCCAAGGGCGCCGAGCCGCTGGCATTTGAGGTGACGCGCCACGCCGCCACCGAGCGCCCCTACAGCGGCAAATTTGAGGGTCATCACGCACCGGGCACGTACCGCTGCATCTGCTGTGACAAACCCTTGTTTGATTCCAGCACCAAATTTGATTCGGGTTGCGGCTGGCCCAGCTATTTTCAGCCGATTGATGAGAAAGCGGTGGCCACCAAAGCCGACGACTCGCTCTGGATGGCGCGCACCGAAGTACTGTGTGCCGACTGTGGCGCGCACCTGGGTCATGTCTTTGAAGACGGCCCGGCGCCAACCGGCTTGCGTTACTGCATGAACTCGGCGTCGTTAAACTTCAGCCCCAAATGAAGATACTGATCGATTTCTTTCCCATCCTGCTGTTTTTCGGCGCTTACAAGCTGTATGACATCTATGTCGGCACAGCGGTGCTGATGGCGGCGACGGTCTTGCAGATGAGCCTGGTGTACCTGATCGACCGCAAGTTGCAGATGATGCACAAAATCACGCTGCTGCTGATCATGCTCTTTGGCACCCTGACACTGGTCCTGCACGACGAGCGCTTCATCAAATGGAAGCCCACCGTGCTCTACGGCGCCATGGCCCTGGCACTGGCGCTGGCGGTCTGGGTCTACAAGAAGAATTTTCTCAAATTGTTGTTGGGCAGCCAGATGACTCTGCCCGACTCCGTCTGGATGCGCCTGAACGCAGTGTGGGTCGGCTACAGCGCCTTCATGGCGATCATCAACGGCTACGTCGCGGCTTATTACAGTACCGAGGCCTGGGTCAACTTCAAGATCTGGGGTTACGTCTTTCCACTTGTATTCATCGTCGGTCAGGGCTTCTACATTGCGCGCTACCTGCAAGCCGACGATGACGGCATCGCACCCCCACCATGAACTCACATCACACTACAGCCCCCACTGCCGCCCTGCTGGAACAGCGCTTGCGTGAGCGCTTGCAAGCGCTTTCGCTGGAGGTGCTCGACGAGAGCTACCAGCACCAGGGTCACGCCGGTGCGAACGGCAGCGGCTTTGGCAGCCACTTCCGGGTCCGTGTGACTTCACATTTATTTACCGGCAAGTCACCCGTGCAAAGGCACCGCCTTGTGTATGATGCGCTGCAAGATTTCATGGACCAGGGCTTGCATGCGCTGGCCATTGAAGCTCACACCCCCCCGATCTGATTTTTGTTACCCAGGAAGAACGAATGAAGTTGAAACTTGTTTCCATCCTCGCCACGGCCGCCGTGCTCAGCACTTCTGCAACACTGGTTGCAGCGCAAAACGTGGCCATCGTCAACGGCAAGGCCGTGCCTAGCTCACGCGTGGACACGCTGGCACAGCAAATTGCCCGCTCTGGCCGCCCGGTTACGCCGGAGATGCAGGCCCAGATCAAGGATGAGGTCATCGCCCGCGAAATTTTTATCCAGGAAGCACAGAAGCAGGGTCTGGACGCGACCGAAGATTTCAAGGTTCAGATGGAACTGGCACGCCAGACACTGCTGATACGCGAACTGTTCACCAACTACCAGAAAGCCAATCCGGTCAGCGACGCCGAAGTCAAGGCGGAATTTGACAAGTTCGTCGCCGCCAACAGCGGCAAGGAATACCATGCCCGCCACATCCTGGTTGAAAAAGAAGACCAGGCCAAGGCCATCATCGCCCAGTTGAAGAAGGGCGGCAAGTTTGACGAGATCGCCAAGAAATCTTCCAAGGACCCGGGTTCTGCTGCCAAGGGCGGTGACCTCGACTGGGCCAACGCTGGCAACTACGTGGCCGAATTTTCTGAAGCACTGACCAAACTGGCCAAGGGCAAGATGACCGAGACCCCGGTCAAGACCCAGTTCGGCTTCCACATCATCCGCCTCGACGATGTTCGCGATGCACAGTTACCCAAGTTTGACGATGTCAAGCCGCAGGTGGCCCAACAGTTGCAGCAGCAGAAAATGAACAAATACCAGGAAGAACTGCGCGCCAAGGCCAAGATCGAATAAGCGAATCGTGCGTTTCACTGACAACGCGGCTTCGGCCGCGT
>CAZZLB010000123.1:0-7682 GCA_964654655.1 uncultured Rhodoferax sp.
TCTCGTTCCCGGGCGCTTGCGGGTCCGGCGCCGGCGTCTGGAGCCGGATGCCGCGCTGGCTCAACGCTTCTCTCAGCAAGTACTCGACCTGAGCGTTGGCGCTTCGGATTTCCTGCGCGGCCAGACGCTCGATCGCTGCCCACAGCACGGGGTCAATGCGCAGCGGGAACGATTTCTTGGCGGGGCTGGCCATGGTTTGTTCGCGGCAGGCGCCGTCGTTGGACTCAGTTGTAAAGCGTGCCTGCGTTGACAATGGGCTGGGTTTCCCGGTCTGAACACAGGACCACCAGCAAATTGGACACCATCGCCGCCTTGCGCTCGTCGTCGAGCACCACGATATTGCGCTCAGACAAGCCCTTGAGTGCCGCGTCGACCATGCTGACCGCGCCCTGCACGATCTTGTTACGGGCGGAAATGATGGCCTCGGCCTGCTGGCGACGCAGCATGACCTGGGCGATCTCGGGCGCATAGGCCAGGTGCGTGAGCTTGGCGTCAAGCACATCGACGCCAGCACGCTCAAAACGCACCTGCAACTCGGCGCGCAGCGCTTCCGAGACCTCGTCCATGCCGCCGCGCAGCGTGGTGACCGTGTGACCATCGCTTTCGCCCTCGTCATAGGGGTACTGGGAAGCCAGGTGACGCAGCGCCGCTTCGGCCTGCACCTGCACATAGCGCTCGAAGTCATCGACGTCAAAAACGGCTTTTGCCGTGTCCTGCACGCTCCAGACCACAACCGCTCCGATCTCGATCGGATTGCCACGCTGGTCATTGACCTTGAGCGTGGCCACGTTGAGGTTGCGCGCACGCATGGAAATCCGGCGCTTGATATAGAACGGGCTGGCCCAGCGCAGGCCTTCGCCGTGATCCGTGCCAATGTAGCGCCCAAAAAACGTCATGATTGCCGCCTCCTTGGGCTGCAGCATATAGAGACCCGCCAGGATGAAAACGGCGACCAGGATCAACGGCAGTTTCCAGGCCTGCGCAAAGTCCTGGTGGGCCGCCATACCGTAAACCGACCATGCCGCCAGCACCACGCACAGAAAGGCCGCACCCACCATGGGCAGGCCGGGCCAGGACGACTTGGCAAGCTCTCGCAGAGGTGAAACCGACTTGGAAGAAGAAGTGTTCATGAGATCTCCGTTGAAATCAAAGTGATATCAGTTTAATCTCAGTTCTCAAACAATGCAAGCCACATGGCAAAACCGGGTTGGTTCTTTGCCACAAGCTGCGCGCGCAGCACACGCCATCAGTGCTTCAGACAGGCAAAAAACTGGCGGTCTTCCTGAAGCATATGGCGCGCCACCACGTCATGCGCCAAAAACTGGAACAG
The DNA here is from genome assembly GCA_964654655.1 of uncultured Rhodoferax sp. Lineage (GTDB taxonomy): Bacteria > Pseudomonadota > Gammaproteobacteria > Burkholderiales > Burkholderiaceae_C > Rhodoferax. The sequence goes on from CAZZLB010000123.1 coordinate 1,331, forward strand.
CTCGCCAACCCCGAGTGTGCCGTCCCGGAACCGGCTTGCCAGGGTCAGTGCCCGCTCCGTGAGCTGGCGGTGAACACGGGCGTGCGCCGCGGCACCTTCATAGCCAGCCGCCGTGATGATCCTGACTTCTTCTTCGAAGTGCACGCTGATGTCGCTGATAAGCGCGTCGATCAGGGTGCCCACGTCGTCTTTCGCTTTGCCGGAAAGAATGGCGGTAAGCAGCCTGTTGGCACCATCAAAGAGTCCACGGTGCTGCTCATCTATCACGGCATTGCCCGACTTGTACGCCGCGCGCCAGTTGAGCTGCACCAGATTCGAGTGCCGTTCCTCGGCCAACCCCGCCTGCTGCATCGATTCCGGCGCGAACTCAACGGAATCGCGACCGATTTCCTTGGCTTGGTACATCGCTTTGTCGGCACGTTTGACTATTTCGTCCTGATACAGATCCTGCGCGCCAAACATGGTCACGCCGATGCTGGCGCTGCACCGATGATCGACATACACCTCAGCCCCAGCCTCGGTGCGAAGCGTCAACCGGTAGGGCACCGCAAGTGTCGCCCGTATTTTCTCGGCGATGCCGCGTGCCAGCGCCACCGATTCGACCTCCTGCTCAGGCAACTGGGCAAGCATGACGACGAACTCATCGCCGCCAAACCGCGCTACGGTGTCTACCTGCCGGACACAGCTCTGCAAGCGCAATCCGGCCTCGATCAGCAGCATGTCACCAACCGCGTGCCCATGGTTGTCGTTGAGCGGCTTGAAGTTGTCAAGGTCAAGCAGCATCAGTGCACCCCGGGAACCGGAACGCCGGCAGGCGGCCAGCGTTTGCTTCATGCGGTCATGCAGCAAGCGCCGATTGGGCAGATTCGTCAAGGTGTCGTAAAAGGCAAACTGGCGAATCTGTTCTTCCCGTTCGGAGAGTGTGGCCAGCAATCGGTTGAAGCCGCCAATCAGTCTCCCGATTTCATCCTGACTCGTGATCGGCAGGGCCTTGGGTGGCAGGTCACTGCTCGCCAATTGCGCCAATGCGATGGCGGTGTCGAGCATGGGGGAGAGCTGGCGCCGCAGCATCCACCAGGTCAGCAGGCCGGCCAGCACCGTCAGCGCCACGGTGGCCAGCAGCATGCGCTGTTGCATGTCACGAACGGGCGCGAGCACTTCTTCGGTGGGAATCGAAGCCGATACGCCCCAGTCCACCAAGGTGAGGTACTTGCCGGAGTTCATCACCTCGACACCAAACGGGTTGATGTAGACCTGCGTGCCTTCGTAGCCCCCGATAAAGCGGTCAATGGCTGGCACCGCCCCAGGCGCGGACAAGGGTTGCATGATGCGGTCCTTGTTGGTGGAGGTAATGATCATCCGGTCCTTGCGCGAAACCAGGAAGTAGCCACCCGTCTTGCCATAACGGCTCTTCGTCAGATGATCGAGGAAGTCGGCATCCCGCAATGCCACCACGCCCACCAGGGCGCCAAGCACCTTGCCGCTTGCATCACGAATCGGCGCCGTCACATCAAACACCGGCACAGCGGGGTTCTTTCCCATCACCGGCCTGTCGATCATCGCTTTGCCTTGCATGATCGCCGAGGCGACAGCCTCGCGGTCCATGAAATTCAAGCCGATTCGTCCCATCGAGAGCGGAGCTTCGGCCATCGCCGTCCCATCCTGCCGGGTCACAAAGATGCCGCCGCTGAACAGACCCGACAGCACTGGCTGTTCCCCAAGAAAAGTCTGCAGTGAACGGGTGTCAGCCAACAGGGCCGGACTAATTCGCTGCGCCACCTGTCCCAGCCCGCGGACCCTGTCTTCAAGATGCTCGTTGATGATCTGGGCAACAAAAGAAACGGTGGCGAACTGCTGCTCGCCGAGCTGTCGCTGCATATCATCGCGCAGCATCCGGCTGGCATAGAAGGCGAGCACCCACAAACCGATCACAAAGATGGCGAGTGTGAAACCTGTCACCTTCAGCTTGAACAGACTACCGTGGAAAATTTTCCAGTTCATTGCGATGATCATCAGTCAGACTGGCACGCAGTACAGGCATCAGGCGACAGCCGACAGCTTGCCTTGCACCAAGTGCAGTTGCCGCGAACAGCGCACCGCCAGTGTTTCATCGTGCGTGACGACGATGAAGGCTATGCCCTGCGTTCTGGCCAGTTGCAGCATCAATTCAAAAACACCTTCAGCGCTGGCGCGATCCAGATTGCCCGTAGGCTCGTCGGCCAGCACGCAGGCCGGGTGCGTCACCAGGGCGCGCGCAATCGCCACGCGCTGGCGCTCACCACCCGAGAGCTCCGAGGGGCGATGCAACAGGCGGTCCTGCAGGCCCACGCTGGCCAGCATGGCGCTGGCAACCTGTGCGGAGTGCGCCTGTGATTGGCGCCGGATCCACAGGGGCATGGCGACGTTGTCCAGCGCGCTGAACTCCGGCAACAGATGATGGAACTGATACACAAAGCCGAGGTACTGGTTGCGCAGGCGCCCCTGTGCCGCAGCGCTCTGCGCAGCCAGGTCCTGGCCATGGAGCTGCACGACGCCGCCGGTCGGTGCGTCCAGACCGCCGAGCAGATGCAGCAAGGTGCTCTTGCCCGAGCCGGACGCTCCGACAATCGCCAGCGTTTCGCCAGCGCGCACCTCCAGATCGACGCCCTGCAACACCGTCACGTCAAGACGCCCCTCGGTGAAGCGCTTGCTCAGGCCGCGAGCGCGCAACACAAGGGCAGAATCGGCGCCGGGCCGCCCCAAGCCGATTGCGGCCCCCTCGGGGGGCAGCGCAGTACACGCAGTGACAAGCGTGGGGGCTGTATCACTCATAACGCAGCGCCTCCGCGGGATTCACCTGGCTCGCGCGCCAGCTCGGGTACAGCGTGGCGGCGAAAGCGAGCAACAGCGAGATCAAGGCCACCGGCACGATGTCGGCCTGCTGCGGGTCGCTGGGCATGCGGCTGATCAGGTAAATGTCCTTGGGCAGAAAACTGGCGTGGAACAACTGTTCGAGCGCCGGCACGATGACGTCGATGTTGAAGGCTACACCCAAGCCCAGTGCGAGCCCGGCAAGCGTTCCGATCACACCCACCATGGCACCCTGCACCACAAAGATTCCCATGATGGAGTTCGGGCTGGCCCCGAGCGTGCGCAAAATGGCGATGTCGGCACGCTTGTCGGTCACCGTCATCACGAGCGTGGATACCAGGTTGAAAGCAGCCACCGCGACGATCAGGGTCAGGATGATGAACATCATGCGCTTCTCGACCTGAACCGCGGCAAACCAGGTCCGGTTCTGGCGTGTCCAGTCGCGCACCACCAGGTTGCCCGTCAGGCTGCGCTGCAGTTGCGCGGCGACTTCGCGCGCGAGCTGCAGATCCTTCAGTCTGACCCGCAGGCCGCCAGGCCCTTCAAGCCGGAAAATTTTCGCTGCATCGGCTACATGCATCAGCACCAATCCGGCGTCGTACTCGTAATGACCGGAATCAAAGGTACCGACCACCGTCATCTGCTTCAGGCGCGGCACAACCCCGGCTGGTGTCACCTGACCGCTGGGGGCCACGAGCGTCACCTTGTCCCCAGCGCGAACCCCCAGCGAGTGTGCCAGTTCGCCCCCCAGCACGACACCAAAATCACCGGCAACCAAGCGCGCCAGCGAGGACTTTTTCAGCTCCGCTGCCAGCTCGGTGACGCTCGGTTCCTGCGCCGGATCAATGCCGCGCACCATGGCCCCTTTCATGTCTTCGCCGCGGGCCAGCAATGCCTGCGTGGCAATGAAAGGCGCTGCGCCCAGCACCTGGGGGTTGGAGCGGACTTCACGCAGCGTGCGATCCAGATCCGGCAAGGCAGCGCCATCGGGAGCGGATACTTCAATATGGGAAACCACGCCCAGCATGCGGTCCCGCACCTCTTTCTGGAAACCGTTCATCACCGACAAAACGATGATCAGTGCCGCCACGCCGAGTGCAATGCCCAGCATCGACACGCCGGAAATGAACGAGATAAAACCGTTGCGCCGGGTCGCGCGACCAGCACGCGTATAGCGCCATCCGAGGATGAGTTCGTAGGGAATCTGCATTGGCCAATCGGGTTCAAATCAGGCGCCATTGTGGCATCCCGCACAATCACGCCATGCACCTCCTGATTCCGTTCGCCCATTGCCGCTCCGAAGGCTGCGCCGTGGCCTCGCGCGCCCTCCAGTTGCCAAACCTGCAGAGGCTGCTGTCACGGCTGAAAGCCGATACGCTGCAGCAGTGCGATCCACTGAGCCTGTCACCGCCGCACGAGCGAGCACTGGCGCAAGCGCTGGGACTGCCGGTAACCGACGGATTGATTCCCTGGGCGGCCTTGCAGGCGCGGCAGTCGCTGGGCGCCGACGGCGCCTGGGGTTTCATCACGCCTTGCCACTGGCACATCGGCAGCAAACTCGTGGTCATGAATGGCGCAACCCTGAACGACCTGCCAGAGCAGGAATCCCGGACGCTGCTGGCGACCATGGAGCCTTACTTTACCGACGACGGCATCACGCTGCATTACCTGACACCGACGCGCTGGTTGGCGCAAAGTCAGCTCTTCGATGGGCTTGCCACCGCTTCACTGGACCGCGCCAGCGGGCGTGACGTAAGCGACTGGTTGCCTGCCGACAAGCAGTCCGGCAGACTTCGCCGGCTGCAAAGCGAGATGCAGATGCTGCTCTACAGGCATCCGGTCAATGAATCGCGCAGCACGCGTGGCCTGAGCGTGATCAATTCGTTTTGGCTCAGCGGCACCGGTGCGCTGCCGCCGGACTGGACGGCCGGCGCGGACGCAGCGCCTGTGCTTGCAGGCGCGCTGGGCGAAGCGGCCCTGAGGGAAGACTGGCCAGCCTGGGCAAGCGCCTGGGAACAACTCGACGCCACCGAATGCGCGGCGCTGCTAAAGGCGCTGCAGCAGGGCGAGGCTGCGCAGCTGACCCTGTGCGGCGAACGTGCCACGCAGACCCTGGTTTCAGGTTCGTCGAATTTCAAGCGTTCACTGATGACTCTGTTCAAGAGTCCATCCGTCCACAGCTTTCTTGAACCACTATGAAAATCGTCCCACGCGACATTCCCCCCCGCGCCGTCTGGACTCTGGAGCAGGCCGGCGTGCACCCACTGCTGGCGCAACTCTATGCGGCGCGCGGCGTGCTGGCCGCCGATGAACTCGACGATGGCCTGGCCCGCCTGCTGCCGCCAGAGAGTATGCTGGGCAGCAACGCGGCGGCGACGCTGCTGGCCGATGCCATTGCGACGGACAAGCGCATCTGCATCGTTGCCGATTACGACTGTGATGGCGCCACCGCCTGTGCTGTGGGCCTGCGCGGCCTGCGCCTGCTGGGTGCGAAAAACGTTGGCTACATGGTGCCGGACCGGGTGCACGATGGCTATGGTTTGACGCCACCGATCTCTCGGCGCGTCAAGGACAGTGGTGCCGACCTGCTGGTCACCGTGGACAACGGCATTGCCAGCTTTGAGGGGGTCGCCATGGCGCGCGCGCTGGGTCTGCAGGTTCTGGTAACCGATCACCATTTGCCCGCCATGGTGAATGGCCGGGTCGAGCTGCCCGAGGCCGACGTCATCGTCAACCCGAACCAGCCCCTGTGCACGTTCGCCAGCAAATCCATTGCCGGCGTTGGCGTGATGTTCTATGTGCTGCTGGCGCTGCGCGCCGAGCTGCGAAAGCGCGGACGTTTTGATGAACCCGTCGCCGGGCCGCCCCAGGGCGGGTCAAACCCCTCGGGGGCTGGCGTGGCACAACCCAAACTCGACACCCTGCTGCCACTGGTCGCGCTCGGCACGGTCAGCGATGTCGTGAAGCTCGATGCCAACAACCGCCGGCTCGTTGCCCAGGGACTCAAGCGCGTGCGCAATCTGACCATGCCCGCCGGTATGGCTGCCCTGTTTGAAGTCGCGGCGAGGCAAGCACGCAGCGCCACCAGCTTTGACTTCGGTTTTGCGCTGGGGCCGCGCATCAATGCCGCCGGGCGCCTGTCGGACATGACACTGGGCATCGAGTGTCTGCTCAGCGACGACCCGGCACGCGCCAACGAACTGGCAAAAGCACTGGATGGCATCAACCGCGAACGCCGTGAGATCGAAGGCAGCATGCGTGACCAGGCACTTGAGGTTGCAGAAGCCATGTTCAGCAGGGAGCAGACAGCACCGCCAGCGATCTGCATCTTCGACACTTCTTTTCACGAAGGCGTGGTCGGCATCGTGGCCTCGCGCATCAAGGACAAGCTCCATCGACCGGCCTTCGTCTTTGCCGCCAGCGCAGCAAGCGGTCACGAACACGAACTCAAGGGCTCGGGGCGCTCGATCGCCGGCTTTCACTTGCGCGACGCGCTGGACCT
>CAZZLB010000124.1:0-1230 GCA_964654655.1 uncultured Rhodoferax sp.
GCTTGAATCTGCGGTGAGCTACGCAGCGATGCCCACCGGACGGGGGGTCGCTGCGAGAAGTTCCGAGTGGTCGGACTCGTCCGAAAAGACCCAAGGGATTCATTTCCCTTGGGTCATTTCGTCTACCCTCTCATCCCCGTAGAGATATTGGCGTGTCTCAAACTCAACTCTCTCTTTGTCCCGCTTCTGCCACTCTTCCATGATGTCCTGGATTGCAGCTTCAGGTAGGAGTTTCCCGTACTTTCCTAAGATCATCCTGAACTCTTCGGGTGTCACCTCGTCGCCACCTCTCCACTTTTCCGAGAGAGCTCCACCTACTCCTGACAGCATATCGAGTATCTCTACCGTCTTTCGTCGCATGGGGTCGTCGACCTCGGGCGCCCAAGGTCTTCCGCCCTCTTCGTACTGGCCCTTGGAGCGAGCCTCTGCGACCACCTCTTGGATCTCCTCTGGGTCTGCGAAGAACTGGAGGAACCCGTAGCGAGCCGGACTCTTTATAATGTCCGTGGCGAGCACGCCGGGTGTCAGCTTGAGGAACCCGTCGATGACAGCCATGTAGCGTTCGCGCACAGCTTCCTCATGCTCCGCGGTTCCCAAGGTGCCGTCCATCGCGGCCTTTCTGTCCGCCGCCGCCGCGCCGATTGCTGCCATGACAGCAGAAAGCCACGCTGTGTGTTGCATTCGCCCAGCCTTCAGGGTCGGTGTGAGGAATCGTTTCATCTCCTCTTCCACCCCCTCGCCAAACGCCGCCTCCATTCCGGGCACGTTCTGGATTCGGTTGAACCACGAGATGCCCGAGGTGCTCGCGAGCTGGACGAGCGCGAAGGCTGAGCCGAAGGTCGCCGCGGCAGCCAGCGCAGCCATCCCCGCGTGCGCGGGGTTCACCCCTGATGACAGCGCACTGTGCAGGCTCTGACCCAGCCTGTAGAGCCCGAGGGACCTGGGGACGAAGAACTCGGACGTGCCCGGAACAATCCTGTCCAGACGTGCCAATGCCTTCGGCATGTTCTTGGAGTCGAAGCGTCCCACGTTGTGGAACACGTACTCTGCAGCGAATCCCTCGAAGGCTGCGAGAGGAGCTCCGTCGTCGAGCCCCTTCACCAGAGCTTGGCTTGTCTTCCACGCCGCCACCTCATTCCCGAACGTCCCCTCGAACTGGGTGTGGAGCACGTCGTAGACGGCGCGCGTACGCTCTTCGAAGGGTCGACCTGCAGTTGCTCGAGCAGATTC
>CAZZLB010000124.1:1330-7680 GCA_964654655.1 uncultured Rhodoferax sp.
TTCATCAAGTCTTGCTCTGTCAGAGCGTACCTCTCAGCCCCGACAGCTTTTCTACCGATGTTTGCTATGGTGTTTGCCAGAACCCTCACAGACCTTGCAGCGACTTTCGGGTAGAACAGCGCGATACCTTCGAGGGTTCTCGCAATGTTCTTTGGGTTGTTGCCGAAGCTGGTCACTGCAAACTGAGCAGGGTTTTCTATGTATGCTTGACTTACTTTACGAAGCATCATCATCGTGTCGAAGAAGATTCCAGATCCACGCGGACCATATTTCAGCACAGGGTCCAGAGTATAACTCGAGATTGTCTTCAGAGTATCTCCAGGCAGAAACTGCGACAATCCCCTATCTGCCAAGGAGGTTATCAGAGACTGAGCGTTGGCTCGCAGCTCCTTCTCTGCTCCGATGTAGGATGCCGTGAGCAGTCGTGCTGCACCATTAAACCCAGAATCGTTCAAGAGAATCGCATATTCGTACAGACGCCTCATCGAGTCTCGGGTGTGGACACCCTGAAACAACCGCGTGGTTTCCACGTCGAAGGCTTCTTGTGGGTGCATCATGATGGCGTCTACACCTGGGATTGCTTGGCACTTCGCCAACTGCCCTTGCTCTGAAGAAGCTATGGAGCGCCCGAACATCTGTTTCATAAGCGAAGGGTGAGCGAGGTTGTCTGGGTCCACCTGCAGCTCAGAGAGTAGCTGTGTCCCAGCCTCCAACCTGTACGGGAACCAATCGAGATTAGCGTACCTAGTCCCCTTCTCCTTGTTGAACGTAGCATTCAGTTCATTGAACTTCTGGACGCGCTTGTAGTCGTACTCATGAATGACTCTCAAAGCATTGAACGCCATCTTGTACGTGGCATAGTCCGCATCCTTCACATTCCAATACGTGAGAATCGACTCATATATCCTATCGTACTTGGCCTTCGTCAGCGCCACTTGTTCCGGCGTAGCGCCTGCAGGTAGGGACTCTTCAGCCGCTTTGTTCACCGTTGCACGGAGGGAGTCTGAACTTCTGTCTGCTCCCTCCTCTTTGAATTTAACCTCATTGTCCAACCACCGTAACAGCACTTTGCCTGTGTCAGTCCATCGGTGTGTGACTTTGCTCCCTGCCCCTAGCTCTGGGACGACAAGGTAGTCGATGCGACCAGCGTGGCCATACATCAGCTTTTTCATCACGTCGACAAATGGCTTGCGGGATTGATAGTGAAGGTATCCCTTGCCTTCCACCTTCAGCCCCTCTAGTTCCCTGTGGAACGGTGCGAGGAACTCATCAGCCACTCTCTTCGCCGTGAGGGTCCCTACGGCTTTCGCCGATACGTGGGTCGAAATATCAATGGCATGGGCTCTGGAAAACAGATTGGCGTTAGTCTCTTCCATCATACAAGCGCGAAGGAACTCACCCTCCTCGTTCGAGTAGTTCCCTCTGACGGATTTTTCCTTCCACCAGTGCGCAGCTTCAAGAGTCGTTCTCAGGTACCCAGCTCCATCATATGTAGATTTTGGATTGATAAACCAACCAGAAATCACTGCTGCACTCAGGGTGTCTGGAGGAACCCTAAGAGTTTTAGCCACTGAGTTAATGCCTATCTTCGCTATCTCTGGCACCGTATCGCGCATTACCTTGAAGATGTTGTCTACTTCATGCTGATACGTGATGAGATATGGAACGTCTTTGTGCTCAATTCTGAACCTGTTGACCATGTTGCTACTAGCCATCCAAGCCATTAACTTAACGTCAGCGGGCCGGTACACCTTCCCTTCAACGGCCAGCTTCTCCGCCAAGTCCATCACCTGTCCGAGCTTTCTGCTCACAAGCTCTCTGCTCATTCTTGAGATGTTGTACGTGTCACGCATGTACTTCAACATTGCGTTGGCTGCAGGTAGCGCGTCTTTCTTCTGCGAGAGAATCTGGTCGAGGTCCGTCACCTGTCTGCGTAGCTTCTCCCCATTCCTCGTCGTCATTGAAAGATAGTCAGCTAGACGTTCAATATCTGTCTGAGCTTTCCCCCAGTCGCTTCTCTTCTTTTTCAGCTCAAGGTACTTCTGCTTGTCCGACTTGCGAGCTTCCATCAACTCAGAGAGTGTGGGTATCTCCAGCCCCATTATGTTGCGTGCGAAGTCCTCATCCGCCATCAGGCGAACATAACCCGCGTCCACATCTTCGAGATGGAAGGAGGACCCATCCCAACTATTCGCAATCTTCGCAGCAGTAATCTTCAGAACATTGTCCCCGTATTTCGTCTTGAACACCCCATAGGCGTCTGCTCTCGAAGCCTGCTCCTTGAAGAACTCTACAGTCACACCCACATCTTTGGTGTCGTAAATCTTGCTGGCCTTTCCCCTCGCCAAAAGCTCAGACCTCTCTCGGATAGAGCCTCCAGTCTTTGCCTTGTAGATTACTTCATCCTCTTCCAGCTTCTTGAGTTGGAGTTCAGCCACAGACTTGTGGCCCTCAAGCCTAGTTCGATTTGCATTCAGCCTGTTGGCTTCGACGAACATGGAGCGGTAGTCGTCTGGGAGGGCCTTGAGTGTCTGCTCGGGTATCTGCTCCTTGGTCGTCAGTGCTTGGTGCTTCGCTCGCGCTACTGCATTGGCCTCTTGTGTGGTTATCTCTTTAGCTTTGTACTTTCTCTCAGTGTCGCTGAACGCCCCTTCGATGCGGGCGATGAGGGAGGGAATGGTGGTCGTCTGGGTCTTTCCGTTCGCCCGAACCTTCACCTTTTTGTCGTCGACGAACCCACGCATCACCCTAGCCAGCCCGTCATTTATGTGGGTCAGTTGTCTTGTGACTTCTGTCCTATTCAGCGTGGTTTGCGTCCTGCGTTTCGCCCGCACATCCTCCACTTCCATCTTCGCAGCCTTGTACGCCTCCCGCGCACTTTTCAGGCTGCTGCTCCCCTTCAACCCGTGATACTGGCCTACAAGCCCTTGGGAGTAGATGATCACGTCGCGAAGAACTCCTGGAGTCTGCAGGAACTGCTTGGCTGTTGCTGTTGGTGACAGTGGCTGAAGAACCACTTTGTTCCCGGCCAAATCATTCACGACTGTAGGTGGGGTCGCAGCTCTCTGCGTGAGAAGCTTGTAGTCCATCCCGATTTCTGGGGGATTGGCTATGAACCCCAAAAGCTCGCTCATCTTCTGGGTGGGGGTCAGGGATTGCCCAGCGTCCAATATCGGAGCCCACAGCTTCATCACATCCGAAACGAATCGGGTGTACTCGAACTCTGGGTCAGTGCCCGTCACCATGTCGTTTATTTCATCAGCAAACGCCTTGAGAGCGTTCTCTTTCAAACCGTTTGCCTTACCCACGCTGTCCACAATATCAATGATGTTTCCCTTGACGTAATTCAAGAACTTGGGCCTATCGTTCAGCACCTCTGGGGGGATTTCCCTCGCAGCGTTGTTGAACTTACGCTTCAGAGTCTCGAACACATGGATGAGCCTCTCATTCTCTGCAGAGGCTACACCGGCCTGGATAGCTGTCTTCTTGTCTGCAATAACCTTGTCGGTGTTCACGCCAATCATGTTCATAACTCTCGCGTGCCCGCGTCCGAGCGGCGTGACTCCCATCTTCACGATGTACTGCGGGTTTCCATCCTTGTCTCTCAGTGGCTGGTTGTGCTGGTCAAACAAGTAAACTCGGGACTGAACAGTCGACAAGTCGTCAGCCATCTTTTGAATGTTCTGGTCACGCCCTGCGGCGTTCATGAAGATTGCGACTTGCTCTGGACCTGTCGCGCCTGATAGCAGGTTGTCCATCGCTTTCCACGAATCCTCAGCGAAGTTGTAGAGAGTGATGTTGTTCTGTCGCATATCTGCGTAGGACTGTTCTTTCGGCTTGACCCCTGGGATGAAAACGTTGCGAATATATTTCGGGAGATTCTTCTCGTCGGGGTTCACGCGAATCCGCTTCCACGTCTTACCTTGGCTCATGGATTGTGCCATTGGGTGGACTGCAGAGCCCTTGGCCGCTTTGAGCAGTGAGTGCCCAGCACTCAGCGTTCCCATCGGAATCCCGAGCGCCAGCGTGCCCGCTGCAGCCTGCGCTTCCATGTCTTCGGGTGCGAAAGCTGCAGACGCTGCGGGCATCGTAACCCCGACACCCGCCGCCTTATCCGCAGCCATGAGGAGATTGGCCTTCTTCGGATTCTTCACAGCCCACATCGCGAACTTCTGTGGAGCCACAAGATTCGCTGTAGCTGAAATGGGCCTCGTCACGGGCGCCGAAACCTTCTCAGCAATCCCTATCCCCTTTGCCAGCTTCCCAAAACCGATAGCTTTCGCCCCTGCGCTCACCTCGCCCAAGCCGGGGATGAGCATCGTGGCGAGCTGCGTCCAGTTTTCTGTTGCCTGCGCGTGCATGATGCCTTTGGTGTTGTCCACCAACGCCGCCCAGCCCTTCTGCTGCAGTTGCTCAGGGGTGTCGCCCTCAGCGGCATCCTTCACCTCCACACCATTCGCGTAGAGCTTGCCTCCAATTTCCTGGATGGTGATTGGCACTCCGGGTGCGCCCTTCTTCAGCTCGTCGAGCTTCTTTGCCACTTCGCTCGTTTCGACTGCCACTTTCGAGGGAAGCCCGAAAAACGAATCCGCTATCTGGAAGGCCCTTCGGAATGGGACGGAAGTGGTGTGCTCGTCCGTCACACCACCTGCCCGCGTGAGGACCTTCTCCCACATCTCCCTCGGGATTCCTGTCCTCTGCTTGGCCCAGACGGACATGAGCTTGTTTTGGGTCGTTCTGGGTAGGCTTGACTGATTCACAGCCATCGGGTTCACGAACCCATTATCGTCAACGATAGGTTGGGAAATTTCTTCTTTAACTCTCTTACGTGCGTCAGGGTCTGTGAATCCCTGACCCCACGTCGAGACGTTCCACGTCCACGGTTTGAGGAATCCTTGTGACGAGATGTCGGACACGATTCCCCCGAGCCCGCGAATCGGAGAAATGTTTGGACCGCCAGTATCGTAGGCCCTTTCGATGTCGGATTGGTAGGTGGACTCGCCCTTTCCGAGATTCGAGAGGTTCTCTGCAAGCTCTCGGGACATGCTGCGGAACACGTACCCTCTATTCCTTTTATGTGTCTCAATATCTGCAGAGGTGGCTCCCCTCTGCTCCATCTTTTTGACTTCGGCCTCGATCTCTTCGTTCTTGGCGATGTTCTCCAGAACTTGGCGGCGCTCGGCTTCAGCTTCCTGAATCTGCGCCATGATTTCGTCGGCCTTGTCGTCATTCCACCCTGCGAGATTCTTGAGCGCGAGGCGCTTTGCAGAGATGTCTGGGAGAGCTGCCAGCATCTCCTCAAGCTCTGTGTTGGATTCCGGGGGAAGAGCTGCCCGCATCTCTTCGAGGGTTGGCTCTGGCTCTGCCTCCTCTTCCTTTGGCGGAAGTGCTGCTTGCATCTCTTCGAGGGTTGGCTCTGCTTCCTCTTCCTTGGGAGGAAGAGCTGCCATCATTTCTTCAAGTGTCGGCTCCCTGTCTTGGGATTCCATACCATATCTCCTTAAAGTAGTCCTGCTTCGCGAAGTTTCTTCTCTGCCGCTTCTCTGTGTTTAGGGTTCGTGCTGCGCTTCAACACATCCTGGTATCCCGCAATTTCAGCATCCGTGAGCTTTCCTGGGGTAGTGCTCTTGGGGATTACGGTGCTCACTTTTCCAGATACGGAGGTTGTGCTGCCCTTCTTCTCCTCCTCAGCAGTGGACTTCTTTCTGCGCGTACCAGAGATTGTGGCGCCCAGTCCTGTGGCCGGGTCAGCGACCAGATTGTTGAAGGTTCCAACGATGTCTTGGATCTGCTCCGTGCTCGTGATGTGAGGTGTCATTTGGTCGAGAATCGAGATGGCCTCTACGATTCTCCTATTTCTGTCTGCTTGCTTGCTCTGTTCAGCGAGCGAGCCCTCCCTCACCAAACGAGCCCGCAGAATACTCAGAGCCGTTTGGGTGTCCCCGGCTTTGACAGCAGCGATGTAGTCTTTGCTGTTGCCAGCATTGAGCCACTTCAACACGTTGTTCGCCTCACTGATGGCGACTCGCCCGATACGCACATCTTCTGGGTTCGTCTTCTCCTCTTCCTCTTTTTCTTCTTTAGTCCCTTGCTCGACCTTGTTTTCTACCTTTCCTTTAGCCTCTGCCTCCGCCACCTTCCTGGCCGCTTCGTCGTGGCCTTTAGCTATGAGAATTCTGGACAACAGCTCTCTATCCCTGAACGCAGCGTCTGCCTTGTCCTTTTCTTTGGTGTGGGCAAGTTCATCTATTTTCAGGTTGAGGAGATCGATTTCTCTTTGGATTCTGTCAGGCGGCCAGTACATAACGTCCGAAGACAAGCCACTGGTCTTGACTTCCTTCTCCAGCCCC
>CAZZLB010000125.1:0-7583 GCA_964654655.1 uncultured Rhodoferax sp.
TAGCGTGATTCTGACCGGAATGCCACGCTCGGACATCTTGGCCTTGGCCTGTACAACAGTAAATTCGCCGTAATGGAAAATACTCGCGGCCAGCACGGCGTCAGCACCACCGATCTGAATGCCGTCGGCGAGATGATCCAGCGTACCTACCCCGCCGGAGGCGATCACCGGCACATTGACAGCGTCGCTGACAGCACGCGTCAAGCTCAGATCAAAACCTGCCTTGGTGCCATCACGATCCATGCTGGTGAGCAGGATTTCACCGGCACCGCGGCGCGTCATCTCGACCGCCCAGCGCACCGCATCCAGACCAGTGTTCTTGCGCCCGCCGTGACTGTAGACGTCCCAGCCCGCGCCCATGGCCTGGCCTTGCGCGTCGAGTCGCCCGACCTCGGCTTCACCACGACGCTTGGCGTCAATGGCCACCACGATGCACTGCGCACCATACTTGGTAGACGCGTCGTTGATGACCTGCGGATTGGCGATCGCAGCTGAGTTGAAGCTGGTCTTGTCGGCACCCGCATTGAGCAGGCGACGCACATCATCCACGGTGCGCACACCGCCGCCTACCGTCAGCGGAATGAAGACCTGGGAGGCCACAGCCTCAATGATGTGCAGAATCACATCACGGCCATCGCTGGTGGCGGTGATATCGAGGAAAGTCAGTTCATCGGCACCCTGCTCGTTGTATCGCGCAGCAATCTCCACCGGATCGCCGGCGTCACGCAATTCAACAAAATTGACGCCTTTGACAACGCGCCCGCCGGTCACGTCCAGACAGGGGATGATGCGCTTGGCTAGCACCAGAGCCAACCAGGTCTAATGGGTGGCGAATTTTTCGCCGGGTCGCCCCAAGAAAAATTGGCCCCCTCGGGAGGCAGCGCAGTACACGAAGCGACAAGCGTGGGGGCCATACTTCTAGCCGTTCAACTCGTCGGCGCGTCTTTGCGCAGCGGCAAAGTCGAGGTCGCCGGAGTAGATCGCACGGCCGCAAATGACGCCCTCAATGCCTTCGTCTTCGACCTCACACAGGGCGTCGATATCGGCCATGCTGGACAGGCCACCGGAGGCGATCACCGGTATGGTCAGGGCCTGCGCCAGTCTGACCGTGGCTTCGACGTTGATGCCGCTAAGCATGCCGTCGCGCCCGATGTCGGTATAGATAATCGATTCGACGCCAAAATCTTCAAACTTCTTGCCCAGGTCAACCACATCGTGGCGCGTCAGCTTGCTCCAGCCATCGGTCGCGACTTTGCCATCACGGGCGTCCAGACCCACAATGATGTGACCTCCAAAAGCGGTGCAGGCGTCCTGTAAAAAGCCGGGATTACGGATCGCTGCTGTGCCAATGATGACATAGCGAAGTCCGGCATCAAGGTATCGCTCAATGGTATCGAGATCGCGTATCCCGCCACCAAGTTGCACATCCACCGCACTGCCGACTTCCTTGAGAATCCGGCGAATCGCTTTCTCGTTGATCGGGTGACCGGCAAATGCACCATTGAGGTCAACCAGGTGCAAGCGCCGCGCGCCTTGCGTCGTCCAGTTGGTGGCCATGACGACAGGATCTTCGCCAAAGGTGGTGACTTGCTGCATGTCGCCCTGCTTGAGACGAACGCAGTGACCGTCTTTCAGGTCAATGGCAGGAATTAAAAGCATGATGCTTCGGGATTGATGGAAAGCGAAACAGCGCCAAGCGCGGCATGAGCGGGGGTGTCAGGGCTTCCAGTGAAGGAAGTTTCGGTAAAGAGACAAACCTTGATCGGCACTTTTTTCAGGATGAAATTGGGTAGCGAAAATATTATCACGCGCAATGGCTGAACTGAAGCGGCCGCCATAGTCAGTCTCGCCAACGCTGTGGCGCGCATCAGACGTTCTGGCGTAATAACTGTGCACAAAGTAAAAATAGCTGCCGTCAGGCACGCCCGCCCAGATCGGATGCTCTGGCGCGCCATGGTTGTTGCGGTACACCTGATTCCAGCCCATCTGCGGCACCTTGTAGCGACTGCCATCCGCCTGCGTTTGGCCAGTCAGCTCAAACTTGATGACGTCGCCATGAATCAGGCCCAGACCCGCTGTGTCTCCCTCGGCGCTATGGTCAAGCAGCATTTGCATACCGATGCAGACACCAAACAGGGGCTTGTCTGCCGCGGCTTCAAGCACGCTGGCCAGCAGGCCGGATTGCTGCAGTTGGCGCATGCAGTCAGGCATGGCACCCTGGCCCGGTAGAACGACGCGCTCACTGTCACGCACCTGATCAGGGTCGGCCGTGATCACAACCTGGTATCCGGTACCTGCCGCGGCTGCTTGGACCGCCTGCGATACGGAACGCAAGTTGCCCATGCCGTAGTCGACCACGGCGACGGTCTTGTTCATGACACGGTTCAGAGCGTGCCCTTGGTTGAGGGAACGGCTCCTGCGCTGCGGGGGTCAGGTTCCAGCGCCGAGCGCAGAGCACGCGCAAAGGCCTTGAACACGGTCTCGGCCTGATGATGGGCGTTCTCGCCGCGCAGGTTGTCGATGTGCAGGGTGACAAAAGCGTGATTGACAAAACCCTGGAAGAACTCGTGCGTCAACTGGCTGTCGAAAGTGCCAATCATGCCGCTCTTGAAGGGCAGGTTCATGACCAGCCCCGGGCGGCCAGAAAAATCAATGACGACGCGGGACAAGGCCTCGTCCAGCGGCACATAGGCGTGGCCGTAGCGGCGGATACCCTTCTTGTCACCGACCGCCTGGTGCACAGCCTGCCCCAGGGCAATGCCAACGTCTTCCACTGTGTGGTGACCGTCAACGTGGAGGTCTCCTACCGCCTGGACATGCAGGTCCAGCATGGCGTGACGTGCAATCTGGTCGAGCATGTGGTCAAAGAAACCAATCCCGGTATGCAGGCTCGATTGCCCCGAGCCGTCGAGATTGACCTTGACCGTGATATGAGTCTCGGCGGTTTTGCGTTCGACTTCAGCAGTGCGATTCATGGTTGGAGCGATTCCTTCAGTGCGGTGAGCATTTTCGCATTTTCATCCGCTGTACCCACGGTGATGCGCAGGCAGTTGTGCAGCAGCGCATGCAGACTCGAAACATTCTTGATCAATACCTTGCGCTTGCGCATTCTCTCGAATGTCCCGGCTGCATCTGCCACGCGGATCAGAATCATGTTGGCTTCGCTCTTGAATGCAGCGACACCCGGCATCGCCAGAAGCGCTTGCATCAGCAGCGCACGCTGGGCGCACAAGTCCAGCGCTTGTGCCGCAAAGACCTCGCGTTGCTCCAGCGCAAAGAGGGCGCACTCGCAGTTGAGCACACTGATGTTGTAGGGTGGACGCACCTTGTCAATTTCGGCGATCAGCGCTTTTGGTCCCATCAGATACCCAAGCCGCACCCCTGCCAAACCAAATTTGGAGAGTGTGCGCAGTAACAACACATGACCATGACGTGTGATCCGGTCCAGGTAGCTCTTGCTGGAGAACGGTTGATAGGCCTCGTCGAGTACGACAAGACCGCCGGCCCGGCCTGCCGCACGGATGATGTTCTCCATCACGGTGTCGTCCCACAGATTGGCTGTCGGGTTATTGGGATAGGCCAGATAGGTGACCGCTGGCTGGTGTCGATCAATCGCCTCCAGCATGGCGGCTTCGTCGAGCTCAAAGTCACTGGTCAGCGGCACACCATGAAACGCCAGACCCTGCAGCTGGGCGCTCATGGCGTACATCACGAAGCCGGGCAAAGGCGCCAGGATGCCAGCCCCCGGAACGTCACAGGCCAAGGCCAGCAGACTAATGAGCTCATCCGAGCCATTGCCCAGCATGATGTCGAATCCCTCTGGCATACCAGCGTAGCTGGCCAGCGCCTGGCGCAACACATTGATGCGACCGGCCGGGTAGCGGTTCAGTGCGAGCGCACCCAGCCGCCGACCCAGTTCTTCCTGAAGGTCAGGCGCTAAGCGATGCGGGTTTTCCATGGCGTCGAGCTTGACCATGCCTTCGGATTCCTGAATCGCATAGGCGTGCATGGACTGGATGTCGCCACGGATGCGCAACAGCGATCGAGGATTGACAGTTGTCATCTGTCTTCCCGCATTGGTGGGACTTGCTTCAAGCGCATTTCGGCCGCCCGGGCATGCGCCTGCAAGCCTTCGCCATAGGCCAGTTCGGCGGCGATCAAGCCCAGCGTCTGGGCGCCACCTTCGCTGACTTCAATCAGACTGGATCGCTTCTGGAAATCGTAGACGCCCAGCGGCGACGAAAAGCGCGCCGTACCGTTGGTCGGAAGCACATGGTTCGGTCCAGCGCAGTAGTCACCCAGCGATTCGCTGGTGTAGGCGCCGAGGAAGATGGCGCCGGCGTGCTTGAGTAATGGCTCCCAGCGCTGAGGTTCACGGCTGCTGACTTCCAGGTGCTCGGGCGCGACCCGATTGCTGATCTCGCAGGCCTCTTCCATGCTGCGCGTGACGATCAGGGCACCGCGGTCGTTGAGCGATTGGGCAATGATGGCGCGGCGTGGCATGGCAGGCAGCAGGCGGTTGATCGCCAACTGCACCTGCTCGATGTAGGTCGAATCCGGACACAGCAGAATACTCTGCGCCAATTCGTCGTGCTCGGCCTGGCTGAACAGATCCATCGCAACCCAGTCCGGTGGCGTCGTGCCATCGGCCAGCACCAGGATTTCGCTGGGACCTGCGATCATGTCGATACCGACGGCGCCAAAGACACGGCGCTTGGCCGCCGCCACGTAGGCATTGCCGGGACCCGTGATTTTGTCCACTTTCGGGATGGTGGCCGTGCCGTAGGCCAGAGCCGCCACCGCCTGCGCACCACCGATGGTGAAGGCGCGGGAAACGCCGGCCACATGGGCTGCCGCCAGCACCATCGCGTTCTTGTCGCCACCGGGCGTGGGAACCACCATGATGATCTCCGCAACACCGGCGACGTGCGCGGGAATGGCGTTCATCAGCACGCTCGACGGATAGCTGGCTTTGCCACCAGGCACGTAGATACCGACTCGGTCGAGTGGTGTCACCTTCTGGCCCAGCATCGTGCCATCTTCGTCGCGGTAGCTCCAACTTTCACCGCAGGCCTTCTTCTGCGCATCGTGGTAGCTGCGCACACGCCTGGCTGCCGCTTGCAGCGCCTCGCGCTGGGCGACAGGAATCGATTCGAAAGCGAACTTGAATTCGGCCTGTGTCAACTCCAGTGCAGTCGTCGATGCGACCTGCACTCCGTCAAAGCGTGCCGTGTAGTCCAGCACCGCGGCGTCGCCGCGCCGCTGTACATCTGCCAGGATGTCGCCCACGCGCTGCTCGATCTGCGCGTCAGCCTGGGCCGACCAGTGCAGTCGCGCCTTGAACTCGGCCTCGAAGGTGGCGCTGGTCGTTGACAGTCGGAAAGGAGCAGCGATCACGATGCCTTTCCAATAGCCGAAGCAAAGGCCTCAATGATCCGGCGGATGGGCGCCTGCTTGAGTTTGAGCGCGGCCTGGTTCACCACCAGCCTGGAACTGATGTCCATGATGTGCTCAACCTCGACCAGATGGTTGGCCTTGAGGGTATTGCCGGTGGACACCAGATCAACGATGGCATCTGCCAGACCAACCAGTGGCGCGAGTTCCATGCTGCCATAGAGCTTGATCAAATCCACGTGCACACCCTTGGTGGCGAAAAACTCACGCGCAATGGCGACGTACTTGGTCGCCACTCTCAGGCGCGAACCCTGCCTGACAGCCGACGCGTAGTCAAAATCTGCACGCACTGCCACACTGATGCGGCACTTGGCAATCTGCAAGTCCAACGGCTGATAAAGCCCATCGCTGCCATGCTCCAGCAAGGTGTCCTTGCCGGTGATGCCCAGGTCAGCACCACCATACTGCACGTAAGTGGGCACATCGGTGGCACGCACCACCAGCACGCGCACATCGGCCTGGTTGGTGACGAGAATCAGCTTGCGCGACTTCTCAGGGTCTTCCAGGACTTCAATGCCGGCCGCCCGAAGCAGCGGCAAAGTCTCCTCGAAGATCCTGCCCTTTGACAATGCCAGCGTAATCATTTGGGAAGCGCCGCCCATTCGGCCGGCGTATAGGCTTTGATCGACAGCGCATGAACTTCGTCAGTCTTCATCTTCTCACCCAAAGTCGCGTAGACCATTTGGTGCCGTTGAATGGCCCGTTTGCCTTCAAACGCAGCCGACACAATCGTGGTGAACCAGTGGCGACCGTCCCCATTGAGCGTAATGTGCTCGCACAGGATGCTCGCGGCAATCATGTCCCTGATCTGGTCTGCAGTCATATCATCAATCCAATAAAAGATAGCTAAACGCGAATTTTGTAACCGACGCGCAACAGAGTCACTGCCACAGCGCTGACCAGTGCGAGCGCAGTAGCCACCACGCTCAGGCTCAACCAGGGCGAAACGTCGCTGGCACCGAAGAACCCATACCGAAAACCATCAATCATGTAAAAAAACGGGTTCAAATGACTGACCTTCTGCCAGAACGGTGGCAGGGAATGAATGGAATAGAAAACGCCACTCAGGAAGGTCATCGGCATCACGACAAAATTCTGGAAGGCCGCCAACTGATCAAATTTTTCCGCCCACAAGCCGGCAATCAGTCCAAGTGTCCCCATCAGGGCGGCCCCCAGCACCGCGAACGTCACGATCCACACCGGAGAGACAAAACTCATGTCCGTAAAAAAGGCGGAAACCGCGAACACACCCAAACCAACCACCAGCCCGCGGACCACAGCCGCTCCTACATAGGCTGCAAACCAGTTCATGTAGGACAGAGGGGTGAGCATCAGAAAGACCAGATTGCCCATCACCTTGCTCGTGATAAGTGACGAGGAACTGTTGGCAAATGCGTTTTGCAACAGGCTCATCATCGCCAGACCTGGAACCAGGAACGCACTGTAACTTACCCGGTCATACACCTTGACGTGCGCCTCCAGCGCATGACCAAAAATCAGCAGATAGAGCATCGCGGTCAACACCGGGCCCGCTATCGTCTGGAACGCCACTTTCCAGAAGCGCAATACTTCCTTGTACAAAAGGGTCTGCCAGCCAGTCAAGATGTGGCCCCCACGCTTGTCGCCTCGCTTACTGCGCTGCCCCCCGAGGGAGCCTTCGCGCTTTGGGTCGGCCCGGCATCGCTCAAAGCACCCTCGGATGAACCCTTCATGACGGCGAGAAAAACATCTTCCAGATCGGCTTTGCGGATTTCGACGTCCCGTGCCACCAACCCGGCCTCGCGCACTGCAGCCAGATAGCGTTCAATTTCGAGCGCATCATGTGCCGGAAACTGCACGATGCGCCCCGTGATACGTGCTTGGTCCGCCAATAGCTTGGGCAGTTCCTGGTCCACTTTGAAGCGGAGCACGTTGCTGGACGCCGTTTTCAGCAGCTCGCTGGTGTGGTCGAGCGCCACAATGCGCCCTGTCTTGAGCATGGCGATGCGCCCGCACAGCGCTTCTGCCTCTTCAAGATAATGGGTGGTCAGGAGGACCGTGTGGCCCTCCTTGTTGAGCTTGGCAATGAACTGCCACAGCGTCTGGCGCAACTCCACATCGACACCCGCCGTCGGCTCGTCGAGCACGAT
>CAZZLB010000126.1:0-7551 GCA_964654655.1 uncultured Rhodoferax sp.
TACCAGTCTTCGGCTATGCCTATGGTCAGGGGCCAGTCGGCGCTGACCATGCCCTCGGGCGGCGCAAAAATAAAGGCGGAGCGCCGGCGTGGCTGCAGGCCGATAGCAGGTACACCAGCGAGCGTGGCTATCACGTCGGCCCAGGCGCCGGTGGCGTTGATGACGACCGGTGCCGTGTATTCGACACCGCTGGCCTGCACCTGCCAGTACTCCGACTGTCGTTTCAGGGCCGTCACCTCGGCGTTGCATACGACTGTGCCACCGGCGCGGCGCATGCCACGCAGATAACCCTGGTGCAGGGTGTCCACATCCATGGCCAGGGCGTCGGGCTCGTGGACTGCACCCAGCACCCGCTCCGGGCGAAGCGCAGGTACGAGTGCGCAGGCGGCGCTGGCATCGAGCAGTCTTGCGTTTGGTGATAGCGCACGTGCGCTTTCCCAGTAATCGGCAAGCAGTGCGTCCTGTCCCTGTGTGGCGACCATCATGGCGCCGCGCTGTGAAAGCACCGGGTTCTCGCAGAAACCGGCGGGAGGTGCTTCAAAAAATGCCCGGCTGGCCCGGGTCAATGCACAAACCTGGGGCGTGCCGTAGCTCTCCATGAACATCGCAGCCGAGCGACCGGTCGAGTGGTAGCCGGGTTGCGACTCGCGCTCCAACAGAATCACGCGGCCATGTGGCGCCAGCCAGTAGGCGACGGACGCTCCGGCGATGCCGCCGCCAATGATCAGAAAGTCAGCCTGTTGTGGCATCTTGCAGGGCTTCCATGGTGGTGCTGGGACTACGATCAATGTCTTCACGCACACTTGCAGGTATCTGCTGCGCACGTGGCAAGTCAAGTATAAGATTTGTCCGGGAGACAAAACGGAGGCATCACCGATGAACAAGACAGTCGACTACTACTTCGCACCGCAAAGCCCATGGACTTACCTCGGTCACGCGCGTTTTGCCGCGATGGCCGCTGCTGCGGGTGCGAGCGTTCGTGTGTTGCCGGCAGACTTTGGCAGGATCTTCGCTGCCACGGGTGGATTGCCGCTGTCCAAGCGCGCACCAGAACGCCAGGCTTATCGTTTGATCGAACTGGCGCGCTTTCGGGAATGGCTGAAACTGCCGCTGAATCTTGAGCCGCGTTACTTTCCGGTGGCGGCGGACGATGCAGCACGCCTGATCATTGCTGTTGACTTGCATGATGGATCAGCGGCAGCGATGCGCCTGAGCGCTGCGGTGTTTGCTGCAGTCTGGGTGCAGCAGCGCAATATTGCCGATGTCCAGACCTTGGTCGAACTGCTGCAGGAGTGCAGCTTGCCGGCAGAGCGCCTGCTGAATTCACGCGACCTTACGGTGCAGCGTCAGTTCGATGCCAACACGGAGGCAGCGATCGCTGTTGGTGTGTTTGGCGCGCCCAGCTATCGCTTGGATGGCGAGATTTTCTGGGGACAGGACCGGCTTGACTTCCTGGAGCGAAAACTTCAGTCGGACGGAGCGCAGCTTTGAAAATGGGAGAGGTTCGGAAGCTGACGGCGGCCCTTGTTCTGGCGGCAGCAAGCGCCCTCGCCCAAGCGGCTGACTATACGGGTCCGATCTTCGATGCGCATCTGCATTACAACGAGGAAGCCTGGAACGGACAGACCGGACCGCACCCGTTGAGCGATGTGCTGGCCCGTATGCAGCGCAACGGTGTCAAGGCTGTGATTGCCAACTCCCGGCCCAACGATGGCACCCGGACACTGACGGCGGCGCGGCTTGAGACGCGCAACGCGGGCGTTATCGTGGTTCCCTTTGTTCGTCTGTACCGTAACCGTGCCGATTACAGCAACTGGTTTCAGGATCCGACCATTTTTGACATGGTGCAGACCGAACTTGCCAGGGGCACGCCGGCCGGCCCTTACCGCGGTCTTGGAGAATTCCATCTGTACGACAGCGCCAATGCCAATGGATCTGTCGCGCGCAGGCTGATGCAACTGGCCGAAGAAAAGGATCTGTTCGTGCTGGCCCATGTGGACGATCTGGCCGTTGACCTGCTGATGGGCAACACCGTCAGCAGGGGTCAGAAAGTGCGCCTGATCTGGGCCCACACCGGGATTGGGGGTGCTGACACGACACGCGTTGACGAACTGTTTTCCCGGTACCCTTTGCTGATGGGTGAGTTGTCCTACCGTCCGGGGCTGACCTGCGCCGATGCAGGCGGTGCCGAGAAGCTGTGTCCGCCCTGGCGTGCTTTGCTGCTGAAGTACCCGGATCGCTTCATGATTGGCTCCGATACCTGGGTCAATCAGCGCTGGCTCTATTACGACGAACTGATGCAGGGCTATCGCCGCTGGCTAGGTGAGTTGCCGACCGACGTGGCCCACGGCATTGCCTGGAAAAACGGCGCGAGGCTTTTCGGGCTGAATTAGCCGTGGGGCAGCCAGGCAAACAGCACTCATGAACTTCCAGATGGAGTAATTCCCGATGCTTGAACTTCATTATTACCCCGGTACCGCTGCCATCTGTTTGTACCTGTGCGATCGCTATCCAGCGGCAGGCCTCGCGCCGGCCATTGGCAGCGCACAGCGGGCGCAGTTTTACAAGTGGCTGATCTGGTTGACCAACACCTTGCAGGCGGCGCTGATGGGCGGGAGTTATTCGGCGCTGGACCCGTATGCCATGATGCTCTGTCGCTGGACGCGCGGCTTTTCGTCAGCCCCGGCGCGTGACCGCAGCCACCCGGGGCCCTATCTGCAACGGGTTCTGGCACGCCCTGCAGTGCAGCAGGTGTTTGCCACGGAGCAATTGGCGCAGCCCTGGGTTTGAGCTTACGCCTGTCGCAGCAGTCTGGCAGCGTCCCGCGCGAAGTAGGTCAGTATGCCGTCCGCGCCGGCGCGTTTGAAGGCCAGCAGGCTTTCCAGCATGACCGCATCGTGATCGAGCCAGCCGTTTTGCGCTGCCGCCTTCAGCATGGCGTATTCGCCGCTGACCTGGTAGGCAAAGGTGGGAACCCTGAACTCGTCCTTGACGCGGCGCACGATGTCCAGATACGGCATGCCTGGTTTGACCATCACCATGTCGGCGCCTTCGGCAATGTCGAGGGCGACTTCGCGCAGAGCCTCGTCGGAGTTGCCAGGATCCATCTGATAGACCTTCTTGTTGCTCTTGCCCAGGTTGGCAGCGGAGCCGACGGCGTCACGAAACGGTCCATAGAACGCGCTGGCATATTTGGCACTGTAGGCCATGATGCGAGTGTGGATGAAATGGTTGGCTTCGAGCGCCTGGCGGATGGCGCCGATGCGGCCGTCCATCATGTCGCTGGGAGCCACAATGTCGACGCCAGCGCCGGCTTGCGTGAGCGCCTGCTTGACCAGGACGGCCACCGTTTCATCGTTCATGATGTAGCCGTCTGCCGCCGGGTTAGGGTCCGGCAGGCCATCCTGGCCGTGACTGGTGAAGGGGTCCAGCGCCACGTCGGTCATCACACCGAGCGCCGGGAACTCCTTTTTCAACGCCTGCACGACGCGGGGTACGAGACCGTCCGGGTTCAGCGCCTCGCGCCCGTCGGGTGTCTTCAGGGACGGATCAATGACCGGGAACAGGGCCATCACCGGAATCCCCAACTTGACACAATCCTCGGCAACCGGGAGCAGCAGATCCAGACTCAGGCGCTCTACGCCGGGCATGGACAGTACGGCCTCGCGCTGGCCTTTGCCGTCCGTCACAAAGACGGGGTAAATCAGGTCGCTGGCGGTCAGCACGTTTTCACGGACCAGATTGCGTGTAAAGGCGTCGCGGCGCAAACGCCGCGGGCGCGCAAGGGGGAAGGGTGCTTGGCGTGTCATGAGACAAATTGTGCCTGATTTCTGCTGCACGGAGCAACGCCCATCGAAGATGGCGCTCGATCGTTTTCGGGCGTGGCGCAGCACAAAAAAGATGGTTTAGATGATCTTGATCATCAATTATTTGTAAATATTTACATATTTCATAGATTTTTCTTGTCATGAGCGAAAAAGTTTGGTAGATTACTCCTCAGGCGGCTTGCTGCCTCCCGCTTTTCCTCCCTGAGCGGGGCCTTGATGTGTGACAGCAAATAGGCTTACCACCCCAGCCATCGTGCTGGGGTTTTTTTTGGCCTAAACTGCCCTGATGAAGAAGACCTCGGCGTGGCCTCTGGCGTTGATCTATACCGGGCTCGTTTTTTACGCCAGCCTGTATCCGTTCTCTGACTGGCGTTCTCAGGGCATCGTGCCGTGGGCATTCCTGGGCAGTTCGCTGCCCAAATACTGGACTGGTTTTGACGTCGCGATCAATGTGATTGGGTACGTGCCGCTTGGCTTTCTGTTGGTGCTTAGCGCGCTGAGAGTTGGCAGAAACCGCTTTGCCGTGGTTACAGCGACCGTGCTGGCTGGGCTACTGTCTTTTTCGATGGAATCGCTGCAAAGCTATTTGCCGGCGCGGGTGCCCTCCAATGTTGACCTGGGCCTCAACGTGCTGGGTGCCTGGCTGGGAGCGATGCTGGCATCGGTCATGGAAAGACTGGGCGGCATCGATCGCTGGAGTCGTTTTCGCTCGCGCTGGTTTGCTGCAGATGCCAGGGGCGCCTTGGTTCTGTTGGCCGTGTGGCCACTGGCCTTGTTGTTTCCGGCGGCAGTGCCCTTTGGCTTGGGGCAAGTGCAAGAGCGCCTGGAGGCTGCCCTGGCCGAAGTTTTGCTGGACACCCCGTTTCTGAATTGGCTGCCGGTGCGTGACATTGAGTTGCAACCCTTGGTGCCAGGCGCTGAATTATTGTGCGTTCTGCTTGGAATGTTGATTCCGTGTCTGCTTGGTTATTGCATCATTCGCCTGGCAATACGGCGGTCCCTGTTCGTGTTGCTGGTGTTTGCGGTCGGCGTCGCAGCCACCGCTCTGTCGGCTGCGCTGAGCTATGGGCCCGAGCATGCATGGGCCTGGCTGAGTTTGCCCGTCAAGGCAGGTATCGGGACAGCCTTGCTCTTGGGGGCACTGCTGCTCTGGGTTCCGAGACGGGTCAGTATCGCTTTGCTATTGCTGGCACTGGGGCTGTATCTGAGCTTGCTCAATCAGGCACCAGCGAGTCCGTATTTTGCACAGACCCTGTCGACCTGGGAACAGGGACGTTTTATCCGCTTTCATGGTCTGGCGCAGTGGCTTGGCTGGTTGTGGCCTTATGCGACTTTGCTTTATGCCTTGACACAGGTCGGAGGAGGCGAAGCGAAAAACTAGAATGACCGATATGAATGAAACAAAACGCGACACGATACCCGAAATCAAGGCCGATCCAACATCGGCGACTTCCTATTACAAGCGGCACATTTTCTTTTGTCTCAATGAACGCAAGCCTGGCGAGGAATGCTGTGCCCTTCACAATGCACAGCAGGGGTTTGATCGCTGCAAGAGTCAGGTCAAGGCGGCGGGGCTGGATGGATCGGGCAAGGTGCGGGTCAACAAGGCGGGATGCCTTGACCGCTGCGCGGCTGGCCCGGTGGCAGTGGTTTACCCGGACGCTGTCTGGTACACCTATGTTGATAACGATGACATCGATGAGATCGTCGAGTCACACCTGAAAAACGGCAAGTTGGTGGAGCGTTTGCTGGTACCGGCCACCGTGGGACGCCAGGCAGGCTCATGATGAAAAGTCTTTTCCTGATAGTCGTCGTCACCCTGTGTTTTTCGGCGGCGGCGCAAATGCCGCAAGCGCCGGAGATTGCAGCGCGTTCCTACCTGCTGGTTGATGTCACTGCCGATCAGGTGTTGGCAGGCAAGGACATCGACACGGCAGTGGAACCGGCGTCATTGACCAAGCTGATGACGGCTTATCTCGTTTTTGATGCCTTGCGCAGCAAGAAACTGGATCTGAAGCAGACCTTGCCTGTCAGCGAGCGTGCCTGGAAGATGCCAGGGTCACGCATGTTCATTGATCCCAAGATGATGGTGCCGGTGGAAGATCTGCTCAAGGGGATGATCGTGCAAAGCGGCAACGACGCCACCATGGCACTGGCCGAGGGAGTCGGCGGCACGGCGGAACGCTTTGTCCAACTCATGAATGAACAGGCCAAGGCGTTGGGAATGAAGTCCACCAGTTACAGGAACCCTGAAGGCCTGACCGAGGCGGGCCACAGCACCACGGCGCGCGATCTCAGCATTCTGGCGACACGGTTGATGCGGGATTTTCCTGATTACGTAGTCTATTACGCGATCAAGAAGTACCGCTATCCTGGCACGCCTGCGGCCAATGACAGCAATCGAAACTTGCTGCTGTTTCGCGATCCGTCTGTCGACGGGCTGAAGACCGGGCATACCGACGCGGCCGGTTATTGCCTGATTGCAACCGCCAGGCGTGATTTCGCAAGTTTGGGGGCGGCCGGAGCCGTCGCCGGCTCGCCGGGGGCGACCGGGAGTCGTCGTCTGCTGTCCATTGTGCTGGGAGCCGCAAATGAAAACTCACGCGCCAATGAGTCGCAGAAGCTGTTGAACTGGGGCTACACCGCTTTTGAAGCCGTCAAGTTATATGACGCAAATCAAGTTGTGGCTGCGCCAGCGGTTTGGAAGGGCAAGGACGCCACCGTCAAGCTGGGGCGACCACAGGCTATCGTGGTGGCCGTCCCTACCGGGACTGCAGGCAAACTCAAGACGCAGGTGGCCCGCTCGGATCCGCTGGTGGCTCCTTTCACCAAGGGCCAGCCGATCGCCACGTTGAAGATAAGCAACGGCGACCAGAACCTGGTGGATGTTCCTCTGCTCGCACTGGAGGGCGTCGAGCAGGCTGGGGTGTTCGGTCGCGCCTGGGATGCCTTGCGGCTCTGGATCAAGTGAATACACGGCGCGTACCAAGTGAGTGGGTGCAAACTTTGGCTGTGCGATCGGAAATTTCGATTGCCGCAGTCGCATTGACCTGATATAGTAGAAGGCTTTTCGGAATTTCCGAAGGGTTTCATGCTTTCGAATTAGTCAAGTTTTAGTTACCAAACGTTTAGGGACGTTTTTCAATGCCAACCATTAACCAGCTAGTGCGTCAGGGGCGCGAGGTCGAAACGATCAAGTCCAAGAGCCCCGCGATGCAGAACTCTCCGCAGCGTCGCGGTGTCTGCACACGGGTCTACACGACGACGCCAAAAAAACCAAATTCGGCTCTGCGCAAGGTCGCCAAAGTGCGTCTGACCAACGGGTTTGAAGTCATTTCGTATATCGGCGGTGAAGGCCATAACCTGCAGGAACACAGCGTTGTGCTGGTCCGTGGCGGTCGTGTCAAGGATCTGCCGGGTGTTCGTTACCACATCGTGCGGGGTTCGCTCGATTTGCAAGGCGTGAAAGACCGCAAGCAATCGCGTTCCAAGTACGGCGCAAAGAAGCCCAAGGCCAAATAAGCCCGAGGTTCATTAGAAGTCAAGGTGTTGGTTCCCGCGTGGCGCGGTGATTCAACGTAGTGACCCGCTGTTGGGTCGAGTAAGTGAAAGCCAGCATGGTTTTCGCGACATCTGATGAAGATGTCAACTGAAGCAATAAAGGAAAAAAAATGCCACGTCGTCGCGAAGTCCCTAAACGTGAAATCCTGCCGGATCCCAAGTT
>CAZZLB010000127.1:0-3588 GCA_964654655.1 uncultured Rhodoferax sp.
AGGCTCGCAGGATCTGGGCAGGAGTCTCCATCTTACATGGGCTGTAGCAGGCGCATGGTGTACCGGAGCCTTGACTTGATCTGCCCAAGTGATTGTGCTGACTGCACCCTGCTTCAAACCGGCAAACAAAGGGCGTTTATGGCACGTATTCCCAGGGGTTGGCGCACTCTCGCAGTGTTAGCCTCAGATTCTCAAAAAGGCTCCCAAAGAGTCAAACCTGCGTGTTGACTGCTAACCCTGTCGGGTGGAAGGGCAACCATGAAGATTCAATCCAGATTGTTGTTGTTGGCGCTCTCGCTGACCTCCATCGTTGTGGCTGCAGCCTTGCTGGTGTCCAGCCTGCTGGTCCGTGAAGCCCTGGAGACCGATGCTCGGGAAAAGCTGTCCGCGATCCTGGAGTCACGCCACAGTTCTCTGGTGCGCTATCTCGACAGAACACAGCTTCAGTTGCGCATGCTGGCCAACGACCACACGACCGCCGAGTCCCTGACCCGCCTCGGCGAGGCTTTCGCCAGGATGGGTCCCAACGCTCAGACCGTGCTGCAGCAGGATTATCCAGGCAACGGCCGTGCCGCGTCCGGTGCCAGGATGGCGGGTGTGCCGAGTTCTGACTACGCGCGCGAGCACGCCGTCGCCGCGTCCCATTTGTGGAATTACCACGAAGCATTCAAGTGGGACGACATGTTCCTGATCGATACCAGGGGCAATGTGGTGCTCAGTGTCGCCAAGGAGGCGGACTTTGGCACCAACCTGGTTTCTGGTCCATGGAAAGATGCGGGACTGGCACGTGCAGTGCTGCCTCTGCTGCACAACGCCGTCCCGGACGTGCTGAGCTTCACCGACTTTGAACGCTACGTGCCATCGGCGAACCGTCCGGCGGCCTTTGTCGCCATGCCCGTGTTTGACCCCGACAAACGGCTGTTTCTGGGTGTCGTGGCTTTCCAGTTGCCGGTGCAACAAATCAATGAGTTGATGAAGGAGAAAGTCGGACTAGGTGAAACCGGGGAAACCTTCCTGGCCGGACACGACGGCTGGATGCTCTCGGATGCGCGCTTCAGCAAGGAAAGCAGCATTCTGGCGCTACAAGTAAAGACCCAGGCGATAAGAAATGTTCTGGCCGGCGAATCTGGGCTGGGGTTGTTCACCGACTACCGCGGTGTTGACGCGTTTATCGCTTACAAACCAATCAAGCCGTTTCACGAGGCGAAGATCCTGGGAAGCGCACCGCAATGGGGTGTGATTGCCAAAATCGACAGGGACGAGGTGTATGCAGAGTACTACGACCTGCGCCAGAAGTTGCTGCTTGTGGGTGCGGTACTGCTGCTGCTCTCTGCGGTGGCGGTCGTCTGGGGCGCGCGCAGCATTTCGCGGCCACTGCTGGGCATCCGAAACGCGCTCAGCAGCTTGTCACGTGGCGAACTCGCTGCCGTGCCCAGTCTGGAACGGTCCGACGAAATAGGTGACATGGCCAAGGCCGCCGAAGCCTTCCGCGAAATGACGCAGGGTGTCGCGCACGACCACTGGATTGCCGAAAACGTGGCGGTACTGACCCGCGCCGTATCAGCCGAAACAAACATTGGCACAGCCGCTGACAAGGTCCTGCACCTCCTGTGCGAGCAACTGAAGGTGCCGGTTGGCGCCATCTATTTGTGGAGCGACACGGTTTACCGCCGCGTTGGTGCGCACGGCTTAGCGCGACGCAACCAGATCGACGACGCTTTCGCGATGGGCACTGGCCTGCCGGGGCAGTGCGCCAAGGACAATCAGTCGGTGGTGCTGTCACCCGTACCCTCGGGACTGACTGTCCTCAGCGCTGGCCTGGCGGAGTTCCCGCCGCATGAGCTGGTGTTCTACCCGATAGCCAACAAGACCGAGGTGCTCGCCGTGCTGGAGCTGGCAGCGGCCAAGTCGCTTGAGCCGATGGAGCACACGTTTCTCAAGGCCGCGTGCGCTGCACTGGGCTTGCATCTGGCCAATTTGCAGGCCGCTGAACACAACCTTGAACTCCTGGGTGAGAGTCAAAGGAAATCCGTCATATTGAAGGAGCAGCAGGAAGCCCTGCAAAAGAGCAATGAGGAAATGCGTGCCCTTACCGAAGAATTGCGCAGCCAGGCCGAGGAGATGAAAGCACAGAACGAGGAACTCAAGGCCAGCCAGGAAGAGTTGCGCAGCCAGCAGGAAGAGATGCAGCACAAGAACCAGATACTGGAAACCCAGAGCGCACAGCTCACAGACCTGGTACAGGAGGCACAAACCAAGGCGCGTGAACTGGAACAGGCAAACCAGTACAAGTCGGAGTTTCTGGCCAATATGTCGCATGAATTGCGAACGCCACTCAACAGTGTATTGATCCTTTCAAAAAATCTGGCGGAGAACGAGGACGACAACCTCACACCCGAACAGGTCGAATCGGCCTCTGTGATCTGTGAAAGCGGCACGCAGCTGCTGACACTGATCAACGACATCCTGGACCTCTCCAAGATCGAGGCCGGCAAACTGGTTCTGCTCAATGAGACCTTTCCGCTGGACGACCTGCTGGCCTACCTGCGACGCATCTTCTCCCCGCAGGCGCAAAAGAAGCAACTGGCGTTCACCATCGACACCGGCCGCGATCTGGCAGAGACCATTACCACCGACCGACAGCGCTTGACACAGATTCTTTCCAATCTGCTTTCCAACGCAATCAAGTTCACTGACAATGGCACCGTGAGCGTGCTGGCGCGCCGCGAGCACGATGATCTGGTGTTTGAAGTGGTCGACACAGGCATTGGCATTCCCGGTGACAAGATCGAGCATGTGTTCGGCGCTTTCCAGCAGGTTGACGGTTCCACCAGCCGAAAGTACGGTGGCTCCGGGCTGGGTCTTGCCATCAGCCGGCACCTGAGCGAATTGCTCGGCGGTGAAATCACGGTCAACAGCGAACCCGGCAAGGGCAGTCGCTTTGCGCTGCGCCTGTTGAACCAGTTTGCCCGTCGGGCTGCGTCCGGCGCCAGTACGATGGTACAAGGCGCTGCGCTTGCATCCAGGCGGACGAGCCCCACAGTCCCCGTCAAGGCAGGCGCCAGCATTCTGGTGGTGGAAGACGACACCCGCCTGCTGGCCATTCTGGGTCGGATGATCCAGGCCCTGGGCTTCACGCCCTTGTGCGTGGAGTCGGCCGAGGATGCGTTGGACTCGATCGCCAGACAGGTGCCCACGGGCATTCTGCTCGATCTGGGCCTGCCGCGCATGAACGGCATGGAATTGATGCGGCAACTCAAGTCAGATCCTTTGACTGCGGGCATACCGGTCTACCTGATGTCGGGTGCCGCCGATGGCGGTGAGGCCAAGGTTCTCGGGGCTCTGGGCTTTCTCAGAAAGCCCATCACACGCGACACGGTAGCGGCAGCCATCAAGGTCATGATCAACGCCGCCCAAGTGGTGCGTGCCAAGCAGGTCCTGCTGGTCGATGACAACCCGCTGGAAGTGGCAGCACTCCAAAAGTTGTTTTCTGGGGATGCCGTGGACCTGGTGCCGGCACAGACCGGAACACTGGCGATGCAATTGCTTCGCGAGCAGCGGTTCGACGCCGTGATTCTTGACCTGAAG
>CAZZLB010000127.1:3688-4885 GCA_964654655.1 uncultured Rhodoferax sp.
CTGCTGGTGGATGATGATGCGCGCAACCTGTTTGCACTCACCAAGGCATTGCGTGGCAAGGGCTATGCCATCGAGGTGGCAGCTGACAGCGCACGGGCCCTGGAGAGTCTGAGCAACCATCGCTTCGATGCGGTGCTGACGGACATCATGATGCCTGACATGGATGGTTACGCCCTGATTCGCCAGATTCGTGCGCTGGGCTATACAGAGTTGCCCATCATTGCCGTTACTGCTAAGGCAATGCAGGGCGACGCAGAACTGTGCCTGCAGGCCGGGGCCAGCGCCTATCTAGCCAAACCCGTGGACATGAACAAATTACTGGAACTGCTCAACGGAGTTTGACTGAATGCCGCTGATGAAATGGAAAAACCACAACATCAAGGACGTCGAAGTGGACCTCTTGCTTGACGCGCTCAAGCTGCGCTACGGCTACGACTTCACCGGCTACGCACGGGCCTCGCTCAAGCGCCGGCTGGAGGAACTCAAGCGCTACTACGGTGCACGTCACTTGTCCGAGCTGATTCCCGTGGTTCTCCATGACGAGGCGGTGGCGCAGACCGCGATCAACAGCATTTCGGTTCCCACCTCGGAGTTTTTTCGCGACCCCCTTGTCTGGCATCGGGTACGTGAAATACTTCTGCCCCAGCTCGCAAGCTTCCCGTGGATCAATATCTGGCAAGTCGGCTGCGGACATGGCGAAGAGGCTTACACGCTGGCGATCCTGCTGCACGAAGCAGACTTGCTGCGCAAGACACACATCTACAGTTCCGACATCAATCCGGCGTTCTTGCAGGACGCCGAGCGTGGGCGTTGGCCCAGCCGGAACCTGGATGCCTGGCGCGAGAACTATCGCAACGCGGGCGGTGTCGGGGATTTTGACGCGTACTTCAAAGTGGATGGCGACGAAATCGCGATTGCCTCTTACCTGCAGCAGGCCCACGTGTTTGTCCAACACAATCTGGTGGTGGACCACGTCTTCAAGGAAATGCAGTGGGTCGTGTGCCGCAATGTGCTGATCTATTTTGGCGACTCCCTGCAGGAGCGTGTACTCAAGCTGTTGTCACTGAGCTTGGAGCGCGGCGGCTACCTGCTGCTCGGACGTGCCGAAAAAATCTACGACTTGCCGCTGCGGCATCCCGATCTGGAAGAATGGGGTCAGAGTTTGCAGGCCTACCGCAAGACCATTGGGCGCCGGCA
>CAZZLB010000127.1:4985-7503 GCA_964654655.1 uncultured Rhodoferax sp.
CTTGCACCTGCGGGTTACCACTTGCTGGTCGAGCGCAGAGGTCTGCACGAGCCGAGTTTTTCCCTTTCGGTGGACGAGCCGGTGCAAAACGTTCGTCCCAGCATCGATGTGTTGTTCGAAAGTGCTGCCGAGGTATTTGAAGCAGACATGATTGCGCTGCTGCTCAGTGGCGCCAACGCGGACGGAGCGCAGGGCATGGCGTGTGTCAAGCAGCTTGGGGGACTCGGGATCGTGCTGTCACCTCAGGAGTGCGAGTTCAACACCATGGGCCGGGCAGCGCTCGAACGTGTGCAGGTCGACTATGTGGCGAACATGGAAGAAATTGTCAGCTTGTTGCAATCGGTGCACAAAAAGCCATGACACTCCCCAAGATCCTGGTGGTCGATGACCAACCCAACAACCGGCTGGCATTGCGAACGGTGCTAAGAGGTGTGCGGGCGCAAGTGCACGAGGCAGTCAATGGCTTTGACGCTTTGAGCATGGCGTTGACAGAAACCTACGCCCTGGTTCTACTCGACGTGCAAATGCCGGAAATGGATGGTTTCGAGGTATGCGAGCAGATGCGTGCCGATCCACGCACTGCCAACACACCCATCATCTTCTTGACGGCTGCTTTCAAGGAGATGGTAGACAAGGTGCGCGGCTATGTTGCCGGCGCCACCGACTATCTTGAGAAGCCTATCGAAGACCACATTGTCAAGGCCAAGGTGCAGGTCTTTCTGCGGCTCCATGAGCAGCAGCGCATGCTCAAGCAGAACAACGACGAGTTGCGGGTTGCCGCGGCTGTCTTCGAGTCGCAGGAAGGGATGCTGGTCACCGACGCGGGCGCAAGCATTGTGCGTGTCAACCGGGCGTTTACGAAGATCACCGGCTTTGGTGAAGCGGAAGTTCTTGGCAAGAACCCGCGCATGCTGCAATCGGGCCGACACGATGCCGGTTTTTATGCCGGCATGTGGGACGCCATCGTGCACAGGGGCGGCTGGGCCGGTGAAATATGGAACAGGCGAAAGCAGGGCGACGCCTATCCGCAATACCTCACGGTCTCGCCCGTCATCGGCCCGGATGGGCGGGTCAGCAACTATGTCGGCACTTTCACCGACATCACCGATCGCATCGCCGCAGCGGACAAGATCGAACGACTGGCGTTTTATGATTCCCTGACCCTGTTGCCCAACCGGCGACTCATGATGGATCGGCTCGAGCGCGCGCTCAGCACTTGCACGCGCAGCACCCGCAATGGCGCCCTGATGCTGATCGACATGGACAACTTCAAGACGCTCAACGACACCCTGGGCCATGATGTGGGAGACCAGTTTCTGGTGGAAGTAGCCGCACGCATCAAGCGTTGCATCCGCGAAGGCGATACCGCTTCGCGAATGGGGGGTGACGAATTTGTCGTGATCCTTGAACATCTGGATAGGGACGAGCAGGCGGCAGTGCAGGCCACGGCCGTGGCCATCAAGATCCAGACCATGCTGAACCTGCCCTATCTCCTGCAAATCGGTGGCAGCCGCGCCGACCAGCGCGAGCGCAGTCACCAGTGCACATCAAGCATCGGTATCACCCTGTTTCGTGATCAGTCGGTCTCGATCGAGGAATTGGTCAAGCGCGCCGATACCGCGATGTACCAGGCGAAGGAGGCCGGGCGCAACACCTTCCGCTTCTTCGACCCGGCCATGCAGGAGATCGTTGTCGCCAAGGCCGCCCTCGAAGAGGACTTGCGCAACGCCATTGCACGAAAGCAGTTTGTGCTGCACTACCAGGCACAGTTCGATGCAGACGGGCGTGTGGTGGGCTCAGAGGCACTGGTGCGATGGAACCACCCGGTGCGGGGTCTGGTCTTGCCCGGGGACTTCATTGGTCTGGCCGAAGAGACCGGCCTGATCCTGCAGCTAGGTCACTGGGTCATGGAAACGGCCTGCGCCCAACTGGCACAGTGGGCAGATCAGCCCGAGTTGCAGCACCTCTCGCTGGCAGTCAACGTCAGTGCGCGCCAGTTCAGCCTGCCCAACTTTGTCTCACAGGTGCTGGCCCTGGTGGAGCGCTATCAGATCCGACCCGATCGGCTCAAGCTGGAGCTGACCGAAAGTCTCCTGCTCAGGAACGCCGACGAAGTGATTGCCAAGATGGTCGCCCTGAAAGCACGCGGCGTCTGTTTCTCACTTGACGACTTCGGGACCGGCTACTCTTCGCTGTCTTATCTGAAACGCCTGCCGCTGGACCAGCTCAAGATTGACCAGTCCTTTGTCCGCGACGTGCTGGCCGACGCCAGCAGCGCCGCCATTGCGCGGGCTGTGGTAGCGCTGGGCAAGAGTCTGGGTCTGGGGGTCATCGCCGAGGGCGTGGAGACTTCCGGACAGCGCAACTTTCTGGCAGAAAACGGCTGCCTGGCTTACCAGGGCTATTTCTATAGCTGCCCTCTTCCCTTGCAGGAATTCAAGAAGTTTTTGCACCAGCATCTTGCTGGCGCTTCATAAAATCACCGATGTCCGTGTCTTCCTTGACAATGTGCTCGACC
>CAZZLB010000128.1:0-7502 GCA_964654655.1 uncultured Rhodoferax sp.
GGTGGATAGGAACCATTGTTTGGTTCCCAAAGACCCAGAGCTTGTTCCTGTTCTTCTGAATGAGACGTTCGGTGAGTGAGTGTGAATGCATCTCGAAGATCTTGAACGGGCTAGCCTTGATGATAGCATCACTTGTAAGCTCTGCTCCACCAACCAACTCTCGTGCGAAGAAGTCTTGAACGAAGATGACCTCTGTTGTCTCTGGGACGTAGAACTCTTTTGTCAGGCCGTTGAATGCTGCCATGGTCGGATATTACCTATATACGTGTGTGCAAGGTGTAATCGTTGCGTTGGGATGACTGCGTTGAACCGACTCCCTCGCTCCTTCACACATCTCTCTTGTGCGGCCACACATATCGATGCCATTCCCACCAGGGTCATTGGCAGTGAAACAATACCACCACCAACGCCTGTGTGGTTGCAAGACGTTCTGATTATGTGTGCTGGCTAGAAAGGTCGAGGCGACGAGGACGAAAACGATGACGGACTTGAACTGCTTCATAAGCTTGAAGCATAAGACGTGGATCGGGTTATGACTGGCCGCTCAGAGCCATGATGCCTGCGAACATAAACATCACGGTGATGAACCCATCCACCTTCCAGTATCTCCAGGCCAACGGCGGAAATACCAAGAGACAGAAACCCAGGATATCACGGATTACTTGCTGGTGCTGCATTGTTCTTCTTTCCCTTCGTCTTCTTCGGTGTTGGTGCCGTGGTGGTGGGCACAATCGGCGTGCCATCTTCATTCAGAGCATGGTTGATAACCTTGACCTTCACCTCCTTCTCGTGTTCGATACCGTAAGGCTTATCATCACGATAGAGAATCTCACAATATCCGGAACCAAGTCCCATCGTGATATCTTCAACACTCAGGGTTGCTTCCCTCTTCGTGAAGATATTGATCCCGGTAAGCTCAGTGTTATCTACCTTGGTTGCTCTATACTGGTTATGTTCCACACCTACAACATCCCCCTCCCGCACACCCTTTAGAAAGGCTTCAACCTTCTCAGGGTCAGGAAATACAGGCTTCGACGCCATATACTGCATAATCCCAGCCAGGTGCTCTCTCGTCTGCTTCCCAGGATAATACATGTCCCTAGGATGCGTCTTGACCTTTACTGTGACAGTCTTCTCTGTGATCTGTGCCATCGCTTACCTTACCTTTTCTCTGCCTCTAATAAAGCGAATACGAATATTACGTACGTGTTCTTGTGTTAGCTTCCGTTAGCTCTTCAAAACAGTCCCTTGACCAATCATAATCCGGAATATAAATCCAACCACAACCTTCCGGTGAAAGGACATGGACAAACTCTCCTTTTTGCTCAATCACATTCATCAACGAATATTCTGAGATGAAAGAAACGCTACAATTGAGTTGGTTCCAGTATTCGGCCATCGACGATGCAGCGTTCGCTGTGGTCGCCCAGGCTGATCTCGCTGTCGGGCGTGTCGCCCTTGGAGATAGCGCTGCCGTTTCCCTTGTTGCAAAAACCAACCAAAAATACCTCTTCACTTCGTAGAGTTTGCCAGTCTTGAAATTCATCTAGAGCTCTGAATATTCGGAATCGTGGTAGTTGTCGAACTGCACGGTGGTTCGTGGATCAGTGATCTTGAGTGTTCCGACCTTGTTGTTTTCGATCGTGTAGATGGCCTTACGGATACCGTAGCTGTAGAGCACAGCACTGCACATCATGCACGGCCGAGCCATCGCCAACAACGGCTTGTTCCGTGTGTCATTCTTCAACCGACGAACGACGATAATCTTGCTGCCCGTGAGATCGATCTTGCGTCGAACGTTCAAGATCGCATCGACTTCTGCGTGGATAGAGTTGCAGAAGGGATTGGTCTTGTATCGCTGCTGCAACCCAGAGTTTGCACGGCTGTTATAACCGACAGACAGAACACGACCGCCTGACACGATCATCGCCGTGACGTAGGCTGGGAGGCTTTCATCGAACTTGTGTGCCCGAGCAAAGTCCAGAGCCAGTTCGACATGTCGAGACAGGCGGTTCATAGCTTATTCTCGGTTTTCAGTTTTCTGACGTCGTGGGGATCTGCTCGACGTCAGTCGTGGTGGGAGAGAAGAAGAAATCATCATCATCCTCGTCCGGAAGGGGACGAGGCGAATTCTGTGCTCTGCGACGCTCTGTCCGCTCCAGTGCATCCATCCCCACAGGACGAGCCTTGCCAATACGCTCAAACGACTTCTCACTGCCGAACCGCTTATTCTTCGAATGATTGCTCACTGTCGTGTCTTTCTTGTTGAACCTTACAGAACTTCAATCCTGCGACCGTTGTAGAAGCTCACGATCTTGCCGTCGCTGAACTTCACCGTTGCAGCCCCAATCCCCTGCGGGCCGAGATGATCGTACGTCCGAACCGAGATCACCTTGACTTCCGTGTAGACCGGACGCAGCGTGCGGCCAGACCCCGTGTAGTGGTCGAACCGGCGAACCGTCTGACCGGGAAGGAGTGCTGCAACCGGAGTTCCCGCTGTCTCAATGTGTGTCTTCATCGTGATACTAGAATATCATATGGATCGGATTATCTAAAGGTATTATTCTGACGGGAAATACCGGGTAATTTCTTCTGGCCAGAACGACCCATAAACGACCCGTCCATCACGGGTCAACAGCTTGATCTTGAGCAAACTTGTGTTCTCGTTTGTGCCCGAGTGGGCAAGCGACTTCACACCCAAGATCACAAACAATGTGCCACCTTTTATGTGATCTTCCCAGCTTCCGTGTTCATCGGTGAGACTTGCTCCGTGATCGTAAACTTCCACAAACTCATAGAGTTTGCCAATCTCAATATCATCGATGGAGAGTATACTCATGCTGGAATATCCACCGCCTCGATCATCTCGTCTTCCCAGAGAGAAAGCTTTCCGATTACGCCTGCATTGGCCAGTACGAGCATATCTACTAGTTTTGCATGGATACTGATCGTTGTTACATCGTTGATATATCGCAAGAAAACGAAATGTTCGCCGTGTCCAATCAGTCCAACGTGGGAACCGTCCTCCCTGGTAATATCCGTTATATAAACTTTGACGTTTCCCTTGGCAGCAGCCGGAGTCAACACCAACCGATACAACTTCCCTGCCTTGAGATCGTTCCGATAAACCATTAGTTCAGTGTGGTTGTTGCGCAGAGCCCGAGGCGGAACAGGCCAGCAACAAAGGCTTCCTCGTTGTGATACGGGAGAACGCTGGAGCCAACGACTTCTCGCATCTTCGCTTCAACGAGAGACATATAGTCCTCGTTTGTCAGGTGAACGTAATCATCACGTTCACGAAAGTAAGCGACCAGGGCCTTTGCGTCTGTGAAGTTCACCAGTTCTCGATCGAACCGAGTCTTCCCATAGACCACGATCGTGTCCCCAGCCTTTGCCTCGGTGATGTTCTTGCCGTTGTCCATATTACTGCTCACTGCTGCCTTCCTCTTCCCGCTCTTCGACATTCAGTTCCTCAGTGTGTTGATGATACTCGTCAAGATAATCACGCTGTTCGTTCTGGCAACCACCACGGCCTTCTCGACGATCGTGCATCGACCCGCCAGAGTTTCGTGCGTGTGCTGATACAGCATTCCAGTTTCGAATAACGTGTCGCATAACCTCTCTATTCCTTCCCTCTAGATATGAGCACCAGTGATTGAAGCCTCAAGCTGCACAACAGCATCACGCAGACCGTGGTGAGCGTCGATCCCGCTCTCTTTCAGTGCGGTCATCGTTTCAACAATCCGGTCAGACATGATCGGGTGCAGCGCACACATGTGCTTCTTCAAATTCGAAGTGCTGGCCAGTGCCGTCCAGAGATCGAACGTGTCCACCATACCGGCGGTAGCTACCCACGCAGTGATCTCCGCAATTTCCTCCGTGGTCAGCGTCTCACGGCTTTGAACCCGAACCAGAATATCAGCCTTGCTCATCATCGTCGTCATATCCTTTTGTCTCTTGCTGTTGTTGCTTGTATGTGGGAGAGAGTAGAGTTGAAGTCTAGCGACGGAACGTGGGGCGGGGAACTTCACGGGCTGTGACGGTCTCGGTGACCGTGCGCTCGATCGTTTCCTCGATCACCTTGAGATGGTCCCAGGGGATCACTTCGTTCATCCCGTGGCCGAGCACGATGATGTAACCGTTGTTGGAGAGGTTGCGGTTCTCGGCTCGATACATCTCACCAACCTTGACGACGTTCGTGCCGTAGAATTCGTAAGTGAAGGGCTTGATGAGTTCGACATACCGGACAACCTTGGTCGTGGTCTTCGTGGTCGTTGTGGGGTTCGTCATCTCTTCTTCTCTCTTCCTAGCTACAGAATACCATAAGAAACCGAATATCTCAAGGAATAAAAACCCCTGGAATTCTAGGTAATTATGCCACCACCGACCACCTCGTCACCTCTATAGATCACACAACTCTGGCCCTTGGCAGCGTGAACAGGATGATCGAGTTCGAGGAATATGCCAGAAGGAATGTGGTCGTTTGAAAAGCAGCTAATCGCCTTTACAGAGGCAGGAGAGGAATGATACCTAATGACGGCTGTCAGATCAGAGAGATCGCCCGGAAGGGCCATCCTAGCGTCAACAAGCGTCAAGCTTGAGCTACGTCCTTGGTTCTGGTTGCCGACGATGATCTTGTTGGTGTTTGGGATAATGTCGAGGACATACCGAGGCTGACCGGCACCTCCGATATTGGCACGTTGACCTAGGACATACCGAGTATAGCCCTTGTGCTTGCCCAGGATAGCGCCGTTTGATGCATCGATGAACGTTCCTTCAACAGACGGAACACCGTGCTTCTCTAGGAACTGTTCCTTCGTTGTGTTGGCAAGGAAGCAGAGATCGGTTGAATCTTTCTTGTCTGCGACATGCAGGTTGAAGCTGCGTGCAAGGGAACGTGTATCTGTCTTGCTGGGGATATCACCGAGAGGAAAGAGAAAACGGTTGAGTAGGTGGCTGGGTGTATTCCAGAGGAAATAGCTCTGATCTTTTTCTAGATTGACCGCACGAAGGATTTTCCCATCACGAACACGAGCATAGTGGCCGGTTGCAACATACTCGCAACCGAAGTGATTTGCCACGGCAACCAAAACCGGAAGCTTCACAGAAGAGTTGCAGGTGACGCAAGGGTTGTATGTGATCCCAGCCTTTGCTCCGGAAACATACCGGTCGATCACGTCCTTCATGAAGACTTGCTTCCAATTCTGGACAATGTGATCAATACCAATATCTCCACAGACCATCGTGGCATCACGAATATCCTTGAAAGAACAGCAGCCGCTCTCGTCGCCGTTCTCTTCCTCAAGGAGCTTGAGGGTATAACCGAGGACTTCGTAGCCTTGCTCGTTCAACATCGCAGCAACGACAGCCGAGTCCACACCACCGGACATTCCGACGAGCACCTTGGTCTTAGACATGAGACACCACGAACGTTAGGGATTGAGAGGATGAAGCTTGGACAGAACGGAAGCTGCAAGAGCATGAATACGGCAGTGCAGATATTCAGCCACGATATCGTCCGGAATTCCAAGCAGGTTGATCTGCTCTTGCAGCACGAAACGCTTGTGTGTCAGAACAACGTAGTAAGCTGCACGTTCGTGGCTCAGTTCCGTGAAAATCAAATCGACGCCGTGTTTCGTAATATGCTCTTCTGCAACCGTCTCAACAACCTTCCGAATTTCTTCCATCGACATCATAACAATCTTACCTCTTCTCTTTAGCTAGACACGCACTACATCTGGTTCTGATCCATCCACCGGATCTGCAAGGTTTGATGATGTTCGGATTAGACAGGCCGCAAACTTCACACGTCCATCCAGACGCAGCTTCTGCACAGCGAACATACTTCTGAACCATTTCAGAATAACCACCATCGTAATAAATTCGAAGAGTGCCCCACTTCTCCTTGATCTGAACGAACCGAACCGGCTCGTAATCTTCGATGTTCGCAACCGCCTCAAACCGCTGGATCGAGTCGAATAGCTCTTCCAGAATACCTCTCCAACCCTCGTCGTGTTCAAAACATATGAGTTGCGAGAGCATATCCGGATACTTCGCCTTTAGCTCTTCCTGCCAAGCAAAGGGTGATGGGTTATCCGTCAGCATAGGTGCTCGAAGTATTCCGCATCGATATCATCGATAATGACTGCTGGTGGTGGAGGAGGGTTGATCGGAGATGGTGGGAGACCACCACCACAAAACACTCCCGCATCATCTGGGATGCTTGCATCACAACACGATTGTGGTGACGGTGCTCCAGCATCCATCCCCGCTGGAGGTGGAACAAAGTTTGGAGCCATGCACGACTGACAGCCATAGAGGAAAACAGCACAGAAACAGATGAAACCAAGAACAAGCTTCGACATGTCGATTATCTCCTGTAGAGGTGTGAGAGAGTGAATCGGAACTAATTGCGACGGAACACGGGCAAAAGCCAGTCGAATGCCATCGAGGTAATCATGGCCTGCTGTTTTCCAGCACGGCTGGCTGTGTTTTCGAACTCGACTTCGTAAAGCACTTCGTCGATCTTACGAATGAACGTAAGCTCGCAGCCCTTGGGAATTCTGGTTGCGGGAACCTTGCTGTTCGACATAACAGGGAGGCACGGAATGTAATCAACGGCACTGGTAACAAGGTATTTCCGATAATGATATACAACTTCCTTGATTGCCACGACTAGTTTTCGACTCCTGTAGCTAGTATACCAGACATTCCAGATTTTCTCAAACCTTTTTTTCGAGCCTATTTACAAGCCGTTTTATCCGACCGATTGCCTGCGACAATATATGTCTGTTAGCACTGCTTGGCTGATAAACGTCTCTCAGAGCTTCAAGGTGTTCCAGAGTTTGTCGGAGCAGTTGAAGGTGTTTGTCAGACTGAACCTCTACTGGTTTCTCTCTATATACCAACTCTGGTTTTCTCACAGAGTGATGAAAGCGCCATGAGGGTTTCTTTGTCTTGCTCCTTGCTTCAAAGAGAAGCTCACGGACGTGAGAAACCTCGGTGATAAGCTCTTTCAGAGCTTCTTCTGGTTGCTGCTTTCTGTCGGACGAGGACATTATTCCTCGGCTGCTGGAGGTGCTGGTGCGGCTGCTGCTGCTGGAGGCGGAACTGCTGGCGGGGGTGGGGCAGAGCCTTCTGCACTAGGTGCTGGTGGAGCTTGGTTCTGAACGATGGCTCCGATGTTCTTCAAGTGGTCATTGAGCTTGGTCTTGTCATCAGAGTTCATGGTCTTATACATGGCTGTGAGCTTGCCATAGACCTCTGGATCTTGAAAGCTCTTACCGGAACGAATAATGTTCAGACGGGACAGGATGTTGTCTAGAGTAAGCGCTTCACCTGTCTCATCATCTGTTGGAACAGCACCACCACCGGCTTCTGGTGCTGGGGCTGGTGGTGGAGCAGCAGCGGGAGCTTCTTGT
Source organism: uncultured Rhodoferax sp. (assembly GCA_964654655.1). Classification (GTDB taxonomy): domain Bacteria; phylum Pseudomonadota; class Gammaproteobacteria; order Burkholderiales; family Burkholderiaceae_C; genus Rhodoferax. Next base: position 7,422 of record CAZZLB010000128.1, read on the forward strand.
TCTTTCAGAAGCTTGGCAGCTTCGAACAGGGACAGGGCGAGGATGTTCTTTCTCATTGACATAGTGTGATTATCTCCAAAT
>CAZZLB010000129.1:0-1955 GCA_964654655.1 uncultured Rhodoferax sp.
TGCGAGCCAGCACCTGCTGGCGGTAAATGCCCAGGTTCTGCCGCGCTTTCAGCGGCCCCTTGGTAATCACCAGACCCCAGGTAATGAGCGGTGCCACGTCGCCGGGCCAGCAATGCTGCACCGGCAGCCGGGCCAGATCAAGGTCTTGCCCCTCCCAGATCACATCCTGGCAGGGGGCGCTGCCATGCTCCTTGGGCGCCATATTCCACAGTGTCTTGACCAGGCTCGACAGGCCCACCAGTTCCTTGAAACCCCTGGGCGCCTCGGGTTCCTTGAGCGTGGCCAGCACATGACCGAACTGGCGCAATTCACTGACATCGCTCACGCCCATGCCCAGCGCAACGCGGCGCGTGCTGCCAAACAGATTGCCCAGCACCGGCATGCTGTGGCCGGTCGGGTTTTCAAAAAGCAGGGCCGGGCCACCAGCGCGCAGGGCGCGATCGCACAGCGCCGTCATTTCCAGATGCGGTGACACAGGCGCACTGACTCGGCGCAGTTCGCCCAACTGCTCCAGTTGTGCAATGAAGTCTCTCAGGTCACGGTAAGCCATGGTGTTTTATTTGAGACCGTCCCAGCGCGGTGCATCGGAGAGGGGCAAGCCCAGCAGATCCAGCACCCGGCTGACGGTGTGGTCAACCATCTCGGAGATGGTCTGCGGCCTATGGTAAAAGCCCGGCACCGGCGGAAAAATGATGCCGCCCATCTCGGTGACGCTGGTCATGTTGCGCAGATGCGCCAGGTTCAGGGGGGTCTCGCGCGTCAGCAGGATCAGGCGCCGGCGCTCCTTGAGCATGACGTCGGCGGCACGGGCAATCAGGTTGTCCGACAGACCCAGCGCGACGGCCGCCAGCGTGCGCATGGAGCAGGGCGCCACCACCATGGCGTCGCACTGGAAGGACCCGCTGGCGATCGCCGCGCCTACATCCTGCACCGGATACACCACATCGGCCAGCGCTTCCACCTGGGCACGCCCCATGTCAAGCTCCTGTTGCAAATTCAGAAAGCCCGCCTGCGACACCGTCAGATGCGTCTGCACATTGCGCATTTCACCCAGCAGTTGCAGCAGCCGAACGCCATAGACCGCACCGCTGGCGCCGGAGATGGCAAGGATGACGCGCTTTTGCGGCGAGGTGTGGTCGAGGTGCACAGGCTGACCGGTGTTGCGAACCAGATGACGCTAGCGCGGTGCCAGCCTGGCTTTCAGACGCGCCAGCACGTGCGCCGGCTTGAACTGCTCGATGTTGAAAACCGGCAATTCAATGGCGTCAATCGTGTTCTTCACCAGGAGGCCGAGTTCGGTATCGCCTTCCATCGCCAGACGACGACTGAAAAACAGGGTGTCGGGATCTTCCTGACGCCGTGCCAGCAAAACAAAATCATAGGCACTGGCGCTGATCGTCAGGTCGGCTTCGCCCTGGTTCAGGCAGGCCGAGAAGCGCTCGTTCAGCCACTCAAAATCAAAGGCCAGTTGTGCATCGGTGACCTTCAGGCGCAGCTTCTTGCCAATCAACATCTGCCGTACATCGCTGGCCAGGTTCTTCGCCAGCGCCAGATTCAGGCCCGTCACAAACATCAGCGAGCCCGGATAGGCAGGCAGGTAGGACAGGAGATTGCCGATCGGCTTGGGCAAAACAAAGGGGCTCACTTGCATGGTCAAATCCTAGTTGTCAGGCCGGCAAAGCCAGTTGCTCCAGCCCGGGCTTGCCGTACCAGTAGCCGTTGCAGGCGCGCTCGGGCATCAGTGCCGTCATCGCCTGCATCGCGTCTGCTGCAGATGTCTCTTTGGCCAGCACCCGGCGAAACAGCGCAATGATTTCAGGCGTGTGCTGCGACTGCGGACTGATGCGCACCACGTCCACACCCATGGCCTGCATGCCGGCAAGTTCAGGCAGCAGGTTGTAAACGCGCGCCGACTGCGTCTGTATGCCGTTGAGCACCAGAAATTCTTCGCCCTC
>CAZZLB010000129.1:2055-7477 GCA_964654655.1 uncultured Rhodoferax sp.
CGCCGGCGTGAACAGACGGCTTCGCCGAGGTAGACGATATCGACCGAGGTCTTGGCGATGGCTTCGTAAAAGCCGAGCACCGTCTCGCGCGGCCAGTAGTACAAAAGAGGGCCGAGTGAGAGCTTCATTTCCATGGCCTGTGATACGCCCCAAGAGTGTGCTGCTGCCCTTCCGCAACCTTGTCCAGATCATTCATCCAGGTCGGTTTGGCAGAGTAACGGTGCGGGTTGTCGCGGCAGTTGTCGATGGCTTCGCGCCAGACCTTGGTCACCTGCGCCACATAGGCCGGGCTGCGCTGACGCCCTTCAATCTTGATGGCACGCACACCCATCTTCATCAGTTGCGGCAGCAGCGAGAGCGTGTTCAGGCTGGTAGGCTCTTCGATCGCATAGTAGTTTTGCTCGCTGCCCACATCGAAACGGCCCTTGCACAGGGTCGGGTAGCCGGCGTTCTCGCCGCTCTCGTAGCGGTCAATCAGCACGCCATTCAACCTTGACTCGCGCCCCTGCGCCGTCTCCACCCAGCGTACCGCTTTGGGTGGCGAGCAGACGCCGTTGGTGTTGGGAGCTTCGCCAGTCACGTAGCTTGACAGGGCACAGCGCCCTTCGACCATCACGCACAGGCTGCCGAAACCGAACACTTCGATCTCGATCGGCGTCTTTTCCAGTACCTGTTCAACCTGACTCAGCGACAGCACTCGCGGCAAAACGGCGCGCGAGACGCCAAAGTGCTGATGGTAAAAATTCAGCGCTTCATAATTCGTTGCCGAACCCTGCACGGACAGATGCAGGCGCAGATTGGGATGCGTCTTGACGGCGTAGGCCATCAGGCCCGGATCGGCCAGGATCACGGCATCAACGCCGCTCTGCGCCGTGCGGTCAACAGCAGCGCGCCAGACCTCGGGACTGGCAGCCTGGGGATAGGTATTGAGCGCCACAAAAACCTTGCGGCCACGCTCATGGGCGTAGCGAATGCCGGTATTGATGGCGGCTTCGTCAAAGTTCAGGCCGGCAAAATTACGCGCGTTGGTGGCGTCACGAAAGCCCAGGTAAACACAGTCGGCGCCATTGTCAACAGCGGCTTTCAACGCTGGCAGACTGCCAGCCGGACAAACCAGTTCCATGGGCGCAACAGCAGGCTGCGCCGCTGGCGCCCGGTGGTTGTCAGAAATGGGATTCATCATGCTTTGGGATTGGACCACTCACAGCGGGGGTGGCCATGCCGTCAAGTTTACAGCGAAAATGGGGCTCACTTCCTGCGTAAACCCAAGCAAACACATGAACCGAAACCTCTGGCTGCTCACCATTTGTCAGGGGCTTTTCCTGACCAACAACGTCACCTTCATCGCCATCAACGGCCTGGTAGGTTTGAGTCTGGCTCCGTTGGGCTGGATGGCCACCTTGCCGGTCATGGCTTATGTGGTGGGCGGTGCCATGTCCACCGGTCTGGTGGCCAAAACACAGGAGCGCTTCGGGCGCAAAGTATCTTTTCAACTGGGCTTGGCTGTCGTGCTCCTGGCCTGTCTGCTGTGCGCCTATGCCGCCGTGACCAGGAACTTCTGGCTGATGTGCAGCGCCACCCTGCTGGCCGGCTATTACAACGCCAACGCCAATCTGTACCGTTTTGCGGCCGCCGAACTGGCCCTGCCGGCCTGGCGCGAAAAAGCGGTGTCCCTGGTGCTGGCTGGCGGCCTGATTGGCGCCGTGATCGGACCGAATCTGGCGCAGCAGACACGCAGCCTGGTCAGCACACCGTTTGCCGGTGCTTACCTGGCCCTGTGCGGGGTCGCCGTGCTGTCGATGACGGTGCTGGCCTTCATCGAGTTTGCGCCAGCGCCACCGAAGAAGCAACTCAACGGTGGACGGACACTCGCAGAAATCATGAAGCAGCCCGCGTTCATCGTGGCAGCCGCCGCAGGCGCGCTGGGCTACGGTGTGATGAACCTGCTGATGGCCGCTACGCCCCTGGCCATGCAACAGTGCAGTCTGCCGTTTTCCGACGCCGCCCTGGTGTTGCAATGGCATGTGATCGGCATGTTCGCGCCCGGCTTCTTCACGGGTCATCTGATCAAGCGCTTTGGCACGCTGCGCATCATGACGGTGGGGCTGGTACTCAATGCACTGTGCATCGCCATTGCCCTGTCCGGCGTGGAACTGCATCAGTTCCTGGTGGCCCTGTTCCTGCTCGGCGTGGGCTGGAACTTCTTGTTCACCGGCAGCACCACGCTGTCTTTGCAAACCTACACTGCCGAGGAAAAGGACAAGGCGCAGGGAGCGCTCAATTTCCTGGTTTTTGCCACACTGGCGCTGAGTTCCTTCTCCTCCGGTGTGCTGGTCACCACCAGCGGCTGGTCCTTGATCAATGTCGGATCACTTCTGCCCCTGGTTCTGATTGCCGCGTCGCTGCTTTGGCTCAGGAGTCAACAGGCACGCGCAGTATGATGTGAGCCCGCCATAGAGGAGACAAACCCATGCAAAGACGACACTTGTTGGCCAGCGGCGTGCTTGCCGCAACACTGCCGCACTGGGTACAAGCGCAGGCCCTGGAAAAGTCCAGGGTCACGGTGGCCGTGGGTGGCAAGAACCTGCTCTATTACCTGCCGCTGACCATCGCCGAGCAACTGGGCTACTTCAAGGCCGAGGGGCTGGACGTCACCATCGTCGATTTCGCCGGCGGCTCGCGCGCATTGCAGGCCGTGGTGGGTGGTAGCGCCGATGTGGTCTCCGGTGCGTTCGAACACACCGTCAACATGCAGTTCAAGGGCCAGCGCATGCGCGCCTTCGTGTTGCAAGGCGCAGCGCCCCAGATCGTGCTGGGCATCAACCCGAAAACCATGGCCGGTTTCAAGACCATCGCCGACCTCAAGGGCAAGAAAGTCGGCGTCACGGCGCCCGGTAGTTCGACCAACGTCATGCTCAACTTTGTACTGGCCAAAGCGGGTCTCAAGCCGAGCGATGTCAGCGTCATTGGTGTGGGCGCCGGCAACGGTGCCGTGGCTGCCATGCGCGCCGGGCAGATCGACGCCATCAGCAATCTGGACCCGGTCATCACGCTGCTGCAGCGCTCGGGTGACCTGAAGATCGTCTCGGATACACGCGTCGTAGCTGAATCCGAGAAAGTTTTCGGCGGTCCGATGCCGGCCGCCTGCATGTATGCCATGCAGAGCTTCATCAACAGCAACCCCAACACCACCCAGGCACTGGCCAACGCCATCGTGCGCGCCGACAAGTGGATTCAGAAAGCCGGTGCTGCCGACATCATCAAGACCGTCCCGGAGAGCTTCCTGATGGGCGACCGCGCGGTCTACATTGACGCCTTCCTGGCCGCGAAGGGCGCCTTGTCTGCTGATGGCACGATCCCGGACAAGGGCGCGCAGACGGCGTTTCGGGCGCTGGCCAGCGTGGACGATCAACTGGCCGCTGCCAAGCTTGACTTGAACGCGGTCTACACCAACGACTTTGTCAAGAAGGCCAACGCCAAGTACCCCAAGGGATGACAGCCGCGCTCGAACTCAAGGGCGTGGCCTGCACTTTTGTCAGCAAGCACGACCCCAGCCAGCGCTACACGGCGGTGCAGGACGTCAGCCTGACCGTTGGTGCCGGAGAATTTGTCAGCGTGGTCGGACCAACCGGCTGCGGCAAGAGCACGCTGCTCAACGTCGGCGCCGGCTTGCTCGAACCAAGCACTGGCTCGGTATCGGTGTTCGGGCAGCCGCTCAAAGGGCTGAACCGCCAGGCTGGGTACATGTTTCAGGCGGAGAGTTTGATGCCCTGGCGTACCGCGCTGGGCAATGTGCTGGCAGGTCTCGAGTTTCAGGGCGTTGCCGCGGAACAGGCAAACCAGCGCGCGCAGGATTGGTTGCGCCGAGTGGGCCTGGGCGATTTTGGCGACCGTTATCCGCACCAGATGTCGGGTGGCATGCGCAAGCGCGTCAGCCTGGCGCAGACGCTGGTGCTGGACCCCGACATCATCCTGATGGACGAGCCGTTTTCGGCACTCGACATTCAAACCCGGCAACTGATGGAGAACGAGTTGCTGACGCTGTGGGCGGCGAAGAAGAAGGCGGTGCTTTTCATCACGCACGATCTCGACGAGGCGATTGCCATGAGCGACCGTGTGGTGGTTCTGAGCGCCGGCCCCGGCAGCCACCCGATTGGAGAATTTGTCATCGACATCCCGCGTCCGCGTGATGTGGCCGAAGTGAAAATCACCGCGCGATTCATCGAACTGCACAAAGCCATCTGGGCCGTGCTGCGCGATGAAGTGCTCAAGGGCTACCAGCAACAGCTGCAGGTCGCCTGAGGAAGACCGACGCTATGTGGAAACTGATCAAACCACGCAGCCAGACCCTGTGGCTCTGGCAAATCGGCCTGCTGCTGGCCCTGTTCCTGTTCTGGCACCTGATGACCGTGCCCGGACTGATACCGCCCGTCATGTTTGCCGACGAACGGCAGGCCGCATTTTTCTTTGGTGAGCCGCTGAAGATCTTTGCCCGGGTCTGGTCCTGGTTTGTGCGCGACGCCGACATTTACCAGCACCTGGGCATCACGCTGGCAGAAACACTGATGGCCTTTGCCGTCGGCTCCGCCCTGGGACTGGCCGGCGGATTGTGGCTGGCACTGGCACCCATGGCATCAGCGCTGCTGGAGCCCTACATCAAGGCCTTCAATGCCATGCCGCGCATCATCCTCGCGCCCATCTTTTCGGTCTGGTTTGGTCTGGGGATGGGCTCCAAGGTGGCACTCGGCGTGACGCTGGTTTTCTTCATCGTGTTTTTCAACGTCTATCAGGGCGTCAAGGAAGTCAGCCCGGTGGTGCTGGCCAATGCACGCATGCTGGGCGCCAGCCAGCGCCAGTTGCTGCGGCAGGTCTATCTGCCCAGCGCCACCAGCTGGGTTTTCAGCTCACTGCACACTTCGGTCGGGCTCGCCTTTGTCGGCGCCGTCGTCGGCGAGTACCTGGGCTCCAGTCAGGGTGTCGGTTACCTGATCCTGCAGGCCGAAGGCAGCTTTGACATCAACACGGTGATGGCCGGCATTCTGGTGCTGACCGCCTTTGCCCTGGTGCTGGACGAAGCGGTGGGGCGGATTGAGGGTCACCTGATGAAGTGGCAACCGCGCTCGGGGGAGACCGAAAAGTTGTAGAAAAAAAGCTCAAAGCGCCAGTTTTGTCACTGCGAGCGTAGCGCGGCAGTCCATGCATTCAGAAGTCATGGATCGCCACGCTTCGCTCACGATGACGAGAGAAATTTCGCAATAACAGAGCTGCTTATGGAGACGCGGCAGGCCAGTGCGCATCCAGCCAGGCCTTGAGCTCGGCAAAGACCGGCTCGGCATCGAGCTCGTTGAATATCTCGTGGTACAGCGTCTCGAAGCAGCGCGCGGTCACGACCTCTCTGGGCGCAGCCGCCGCAAAGTCACGG
>CAZZLB010000130.1:0-7469 GCA_964654655.1 uncultured Rhodoferax sp.
ATTCCGGCGAAGTAGGATGAAGTGGCAGGCTACAATGATGGACTGCGATGCGTGTGGGTATGAGTGGGCGGCGGTTCATCCGGTAGTGTGTGAATATCTCGAATGCCCAGTTTGCCATCACAAAACCCCAGCTCCATACATAAACGAAAACAATGAAAATAATGACTCGAACAGTTTATAGCGATGGTCGCAAAGGATGGCTGAATTGGGACGTTGTCTCAACAAGGCGATGGACGATTTCATGGCATCCCCATACTAGTGAATGCCGATATGGGTGGTATCACAACAAAACGCTGACGTGCGGCGGCTTATGGATGCAATTAAACCTGCCGATATTCGGAGATTTCTCCCTGTGGAAACACTGGCAGCCAACTGTCGGTGCATGAAGTTGGGATCATGCCAACCCCGTTGATTACCTACTCTCCGAGCATCGCGTGCCTCCTTGCTGATTGTTCTCGCGCCGCCTACAACTCGGGCGATGCACTAAAGCGCGACGCGGAAAATCTCGGGCTGGTCAACCTGCTCGCGCACTCCGAGCCGTCCACAGACACTCAGGCGTTTACCGCAAGGCTTGCCCTTCATCCTGACTTGGTGGTGGCCTTCCGTGGCACCGAATCCCTGCGTGACTGGATCACGGATGCGGAGTTCTCCACGCAAGACCTTGGCGACGGTGCGGAAGTGCATCGCGGATTCCATCAGGCGTGGATGTCGATTAGGGCTCGCGTGATGGAATCACTCCCCAAGGACAAGTCCCCGGTCCTCTTTACCGGCCACTCCCTCGGTGGAGCGCTTGCTACACTTGCCGCCATTGCGGCGGTTGCGGAAGGCGTCAACGTGGCTGGGGTTTACACGTTCGGCCAGCCGCGTGTGGGCAATTCGGTATGGGCCAAAGCCTACGATCAAGCCCTGAAAAACAAGACCTGGAGACTGGTCAACCGGCAAGACCCGGTGCCCAGAATGCCACCCGCGCTGGCTGGCTATCGGCATGTTGGCAACGAGGTCTTTTTCGATGCGCTGGGAGAGCGCGTTTTGAACCCTTCTTTGTGGTGGAAAATCAGCAGCGATTTGCTGGGAACGATCGATGCGCTCCGGCATCGCCATCTTGCCGCCCTTCCTAACCACTTCATGGAGCGATACATCGAGTTGACCAACTGAGCTGGACGCGGCGAGAAAAATAATTTTCTTTTTTCTGTTGACGGATGGGCCTACATGGGCCATCATGTCCCGCGTAACGAATGAAAGCTCCAAATCGAATCCGCATCACCCCCGAGAATGGAAACCGCATTGCCGCCATCACGGACGCCTATGCCAAGGCGGGCATCGCCCGCAGTTGGAATTCCGTCGGCGACAGCGCAGTAGGCCACGGACTGGCGATGGAGGAACTTCGAGTCAAGAGCATCACCAAAGCCGTTGGCAAAACCAAATCCAAGTAACACCACATGAGCAGAACCGCACCAGTCACCAAAGCCCAGAACCCCGCCACCCGTTTCTACGAGTGGGCCGGTGGTTCCGACGGGGGAGTATTCACGCACTACGACAAGAACGTCAAAGGGGCCGACGACAAGCTCGGAGCCAATGTCATCACCAAGCTGCCGTTCGCGTTCATCGTGCTGGATGAGCTGTCCACCATTCGCGGCTGGTGTGATGCCACCGAGAGCGGCATCTTCGCCAACGAGGTGCGCGACACCGTGGCCGAGCCGTTCGTGGTCAAGTCTTTCGATGGTCCGGTGATCGCGGAGGGATTCTACCGGGACATCCGCGACCGGGTGGCGGCGGCGGGTGGTCGCTTCACGGCGAACATCTACATCGCCTACAAGGACACCGACAAGCTGAAGATCGGCGCGGTGCAGTTTCACGGGGCTGCGCTCAACGCATGGGTCGAGTTCCGCAAATCTGCTGGGGCGGCGATTTACAGCAAGGCGGTGAAAGTTGCCTCGTTCAAGCAAGGCAAGAAGGGGAGCATCGTTTACCGCACTCCCGAGTTCTCCCTGATCGACTGCTCCAAGGAGGCGGATGACGCGGCTGGTGCGCTTCAGGAAGAGCTGAAAAAGTATCACGCCGAGTATTTCAGCCGCACAAAGAAGCAGGCGGCGGAAGCGTCTCCGTCAGCTCCGGCCTCGTCGTCGCCACAGCCTGAGCCGGAAACGCCGAACGATAATGACTTCGCTGATGCGAATGCGAATCCTCCAGGCGACGACGTTGCATTCTGATTTGGACCACCTTGGCCGTGGCGTCCCTGCAACGACAGTGAAAAACCACAGTAACGGCCTCCATCCTCGGTAATGTTCCGAGGTGACTTTCGGAAGCTCTGGCTTCCGGGTTCAACATGAACCGCTCCTTCTCAAAGCACTGCGCCCCGGCTATCGGTAGAAGTCCGAATTGGACGGGTAACGTAATAGTAGCCCTGAGTTTCGTAGCAGGATGCACCCTGCGGCGGAGCGAGGATTGACGTTCCGGCCGGGACGCAGTGCTTTGAAAAGTAAACACCACAAATGAAAACCATCATCGACAATCAAAGTCCAATTCATGTCATCTCACTAGGGGCGGGTGTTCAAAGCTCGGTTATGTCATTGATGGCTGCGCGTGGCTTGATTTTGCCGATGCCGGTGGCGGCGGTGTTCGCTGATACGCAGGATGAGCCGAAGGCTGTTTACAAATGGCTGGATTGGCTTGAATCACAACTTCCGTTTCCGGTTATCAGAACCTCCTGCGGAAAACTTTCCGAGCTGGCCACCAGAGTTAGAATAAGCAAGAAAACCGGAATGACATACTTAAAGCCATCCATTCCGGCATACACTAAATATGGTGACGACCGAAAGCCGGGCAGAATGCAAAGGCATTGCTCACTTACAGTCAAAATCGATCTCATACGGAGGGAAGCCAAGAAACTTGCCGGTAAGGGAAGAAAAGCTGTCACCTGGATTGGAATATCCACCGATGAGGTGGAGCGAATGAAAGAAAGCAACGATGCGAGGATCATTCATCGGTGGCCACTGCTTGAGGATGGTGTAATGATGAGCCGTGCAATGTGTCTCAAGTGGGCAAAAGATAATAATCTCCCAGAACCTCCGAGGTCATCCTGTATTTACTGCCCATTTCACAGCGATGAAGAGTGGATTCGGATTCGTCGGGAATCCGAATCAGAATTTCAGTTCGCTGTCGATTTCGAAAAAAGACTGCAAGCAGCACAAAAACAGTGCCCGCGACTTTCTTCAGTTCCATTTCTTCATGCCAGCAGGATTCCACTAGATCAGGTCGTATTTGACCAAAAGCGGAAATCCGACAAAAGCCAGTCCCCGTGTGAAGGGATTTGCGGAGTGTAAAAACCATCTGATTTTATCCAACCACCACAAATGAACATCACCCACATCTCTGGTTCCAACATCAAGGGTAAGACCTTTGCCCATGATCTCACCCACCCCATCACCATCTTCACCGGCCTGAACGGCAGGGGGAAGTCCGCCCGCCTCGATGCCATCCAGTTGGCCTTGTTCGGAGCCCACCCGGCATTGAGCAAGACTAACGAGGGGGTCATGCAGCTCTGCTCGGGCAGTATTATGACTGCTGAGGTGCGCCTGAGCGACGGCTCGCGGGCATCCAACTACTGGAACCAGACCAAATCCGGCACCAGTTGCAAGGGTGAAGGGTCGATCTCGCCAAAGATCACCCCGCTCTGCCTCAATCCGTCGGAGTATTTCGATCTCTCCGATCGGGAGCGCACCAAGCTGGTGTTCAAGCTCTGCAAATCCTCCAGCAACTTCAGGAACGAGGTCGTCGCGCAGGCCAAAGGCATCAAGTTGGAGGATCACGATGCCGCCACCGAGGAAATTGTCCAGACCGTCTGTGGAAAAGTGTCCGCCCATGAGCCCCAGATGGGGGATTCCACGACGGAATGGCTGGAGAACCTTGCTGAGATGGTCAAGAAGCAGGTTTCCACCACGATGGCAGCGGCCAAGCGCATGTCGGCCACTCTTTCCGGCCTGACTGAGCTCCGCGCTCTGGTAAGCCAGCCGGTCAACAGCGCGGCCGAGCGGGAGCTGGCCAGCGTCAACGCCCAGGTTGCGGAGATCGACCTGAAAATCCGCGAGCTGGAGACGGAGCATCAGGAGATTCGCAAGAAGCTGGCGCGGAAGGTGGAGTTGGAGGGTGCTTTGGCATCCAAAACCACTCGTTCGATTACCGATGCCCAGCAATCGGTCAGGGAGCTTGAGGAAGCGACCGCATCCTATCAGAGCAAGCTGCCCGACCTGCGCGCCAAGCTGTCCGTGGCGGAGTCTGAGCTGGCGGCGCTGAAGAAAGAGCTGGCCCGGACGGAGAGCCTGATCGAGCAGGCCAAGAAAACCGCCGCTCTTGTCGAAGAAGCGAAGGCGGTGCTTGATCCGAATGGCTCCAATGAGCTGGGAATTGAGGAACTGAAAAGCGGTGTGCTTGGTCAATACGATAACTCTGTTTCTCCTGAGTCAGAGTTGGCTAAGGCGAGAATCGAGGTGTTTGGGGCTGACCAAAGTCTAACCTACTTCCAGAATCAAGCGTTCTCGCGGATTGAGCGCATCGATCGCATCAAGGCCGACCTTTCAAAGTATGACATTGTGCCCGAATGCGAGCACTGCCACTGGAAGGCGCAGCTTACCAAGGATTTGAACGACGACCTCGCTGCGGAGATAGATAAACGAGACGAGGCGCTGAGACGGGTCGAAGCCTACACCTCTACCGTTGCCACTAATCAAGCGTTGCTAGTGAAGGCTGAGGAGGCCATGCAGGTCTATGAAGCGGGCAAGAAGAAGGTTGACGATCTTCGCCGGAAGCTCTTCGAGTTGGAGGCGAGGAAGAAGTGGGCGCAGCAAATCCTGCAATCCCATCCATCAGTTCCGCCCGCAGGAGATGTGGATGCGATTCGCCAGAAATTGATCTCGGACCAGATGAATATCGCCGAGCTCAAGCAGGCGATTGCTGGCGCGACCTTGGAAGACATCACCCACAAGAAGCAGCTTGCTGCCCTCGCATCTGCCCGCAAGCTCGTCGAGGAGATTCAAGCGGAGGAGATGCTCCAGCAGCGTTTGCTGGGTGAGCTGGAATCACTGTCCGGCATTGGCGAGCCCTCGCTGGATGCGCTCAACGATCTCCGCTCGCGTCGCGCCACCTTGTCGAGTCGTATTGCCCCGCTCTCCCTTGAGGTGCGCCAGTCAATGGCTGCCCGTGGAGAGGCTGCAACCAAGCTGATCGCCGCCGAGGAAGCCTTGAAGGTGAGCCGCGAGGAAAAGGTCTGGCGCGAGGTAAAGAAGATCGTGGATGAGGTTCAGGCCAAGGCGGTCCACGAATCGGTCGGCCCCATTATTGATGCCGCCAACGTGATTTGTGACGGAATCCTGCCCTCTCCGCTGGTCATGCACGAAGGCGTCATTGGGCGATTCGCCGAGCGGAAATTTGTCACGACCAAGACCTTCAACAAGTCCGACCAGCAGATTGCCTTTGCGGCCATCTGCGTGGCGCTGGCTGGTGCCAGCGGGTGTCCGCTGAAGCTGCTCCTCATGGATGACCTGGACAACATCGAAGACGACCGGCTGGAGCTCCTCATGGAGAAGGTCCAGAGCGCGATCAACTGCGGCGTTGTGACACAGATGATCGGCTGTTCGGTGCGCGATGCTTGGACTGGATCGGCGAAAGACATTGAGGTGATCTCCCTGTGAATCTCTCCGAGGAACAACTCGCAGTGGTCCGGTCGGAAGCGCCGAAGATTCTGGTGTCGGCCTGTGCTGGAAGCGGTAAGACCCGTGTGCTGGTGGAGCGCATCAAGCACCTGATCTCGACCGGCGTGCGGCCAGAGTCCATCTGCTGCGTCACCTTCACGCAGGCAGCAGCCAAGGAGATTCAGGCACGGCTACAAATTAAGCTCGGCTACGCAGGAACCCTCCATTCATTGATGCTCAAGGCTGTGCGTCAGGAGTTCAGATGGCTTGGCTACTCCGCTCCGCCGTCGGTCGCCTCGGAGGCTGTGGCGGATGAGCTGCTGGACCTCAGCATCATTGACACCCGCTGCAAGTCCATGAATCGGGAGGCGATCATCAAGGCTGTCTCGAACGACGTCCCCAAGCAGACGATGGACCGCATTCTAATCTGCGCGGTCCATTACCATCAGAAGCTCATCGAGGCCGGTCTGATCGACTACGACGGCATCCTCCGTCTGGGATTGCGGCTGGTGCGCGCCGACAGGTTTCCCTTCCATTTCACCCACCTGATCTGCGATGAGATGCAGGACTCCTCCGCAATGGACTTTGCGATCTATCGCGGAATGAAGGTGCCGAACCGGATGTATGTCGGGGACATCGACCAGCAAATCTACGGTTTCCGGGGAGCTTGCTCGGGGTTTGAGGATTTGTGCGTGGGCTCGGAAAGCGCCCACTGGACGCTCTACAAGCTCCAGACCTGCTACCGTTGCTCCGAGGAGATTTGCTTCGCGGCGGACACCGTGCTGGACATTCTCCCCAAGCGGCTCTCCAAGGAGACGAACAGCCACAACGGACCCAAGGGACCGGTCGTTGTAGAGCGCCTTCCCAACGCCGCCGCTGAAGTGACCCGTATTGCCGGTCTGATTAACAGCCGCACCCAGGAGGGCAAGTGCCAGCCGGACAGTGTAGCGGTGCTGCTCAGAACCAACGCGCTGGTGCGTTTCTACCGGGACGGCCTGAAGGCAAACGGCATTCGCATTCGCGAGCAGAGAGGCGATCAGAAAATGGAAGGCTGGGACAAGGCTCAGTCCATCATCGCTTACTGCTGCGATCCAATGAACGACCATGTGGCCTATGCTTATGCGAAGGTCAAAGGTGGCGACGAGCTGGCCAGCAAGCTCAAACGCGCTGCGGCCATCAGCCTTTGTCCGATCGCGGAGCTGGTCGCACCAACTTCCGGCGAGGGCCAAAGCTATACAGGCGCTGTCAAAACGATGATCTCAATCGGAATCCCTCCGGCCACGATCGAGAAGATCGAACAGCTCCACGCAGATGTGGAAGGTGATCTTCACCAACTCCTGATCGCCATGCGGGAGGACGACGCCGACCAATCGGGCGAAGGGGTTTACGTTGTGACGATGCACTCCTACAAGGGGCGCGAGGCGGATGATGTTTATCTGCCTGCCTTCGAGGATGAAGTATTCCCGGCCCGACGCGATCTGACCGAGGAGGTTCGGCTCTGCTACGTCGCCTTCACGCGGGCTCGCAACTGGCTGTTTGTCTCCAGTGTCGAGCAGCGACAGAATGCGTTCACCAAGAAGATGGAGCACATGACTCCCAGCCGGTTTATCGAAGATGTCCCCCATGCCTAATCCTATGAAAAAACCTCAGTCATATATCCGTTTCAAGTGCCCCTGCTGCGGCTACCTAAAGCAGCGCGTTGGCAAGTGTTTCAACTGCGGAAAGCTGCCAACGGATAGCAGTTCTCACGAATCCAGCGACGCAAAGCTCAATGACCTGAAA
>CAZZLB010000131.1:0-7416 GCA_964654655.1 uncultured Rhodoferax sp.
AGTTCCGGCGCTCAGACTGAACCCGGCCTACGCTGCCTGATCACTTCACCCCCCAAGCTCAGCGCCCTGCCGGTTGACAGGGCGCTGTCTCTTTACAAAGCCTGCGTCAAGCTTCTATACTCACAGAATGAACAAGTTAGTACATTCTGCAAAAAGAACAAAAACAGCGGCCAAACCGGCCGCCAGAAAGACCCTCCCCTCGCGCACCAACGACCCGGCGCGCACCATGGCCGGCATTCTGGAAGTGGCAACCGCCGAGTTTGCCAACAAGGGCTTGAGTGGCGGCCGCATTGACGAAATCGCCGCCGCCACGCGCACCAGCAAGCGCATGATCTACTACTACTTTGGCAGCAAGGAAGGCCTTTACGTCGCGGTGCTGGAGGAAGCGTATCGGCGCATGCGGACGATCGAGGCCGAGTTGCATCTGGAAGATCTGGAACCCATCGCCGCCTTGCGCCGCCTGGTCGAGTTCACCTTCGACCACCACAGCGGCAATCAGGATTACATCCGCCTGGTGATGAACGAAAACATGGAACGCGGCGCTTACCTGGCACAGAGCAAGAGCATTCAGCAACTCAACGTGCCCGCCATTCAGGCCATCCGTCAGCTCTACGACCGGGGTGTGGCCAGCGGCCTGTTCCGCAGCGGGCTGGACGCCATCGACATCCATGCCTCGATTTCGGCACTCACCTTCTTCAATGTGTCGAACCAGTACACCTTTGGCCTGATTTTCAAGGACGAGGCACCTTCGGCCCAGGCCATCGCCGCGCGGCGCAGCAACATCACCGAGATGATCGTGCGCTTCGTGCTGGCCTGAAAGTCAACAGAAATCAAAAAAGCCAGTTTTGACGGATCCAAGGGTTCGTATTAGGGTAAATACTGATTCATAAAAACTAACTAGTTCGTACATTAACGAATCGCAGCAATAATGAGGGGACAAAAGTGGTTCAAAAAGTGATTGACGCCTACTGTCAATTCATCAGCTACCTGATCGCCGCCGCCCTGGCGCTGATGGTGGTGCTGGTGTTTGGCAATGTCTTCATGCGCTACGCCTTCAACTCGGGCTTTAGCGTGTCGGAGGAACTGTCGCGCTGGCTGTTCGTCTGGCTGACCTTTCTGGGCGCCATCGTCGCCCTGCGTGACAACGGTCACCTGGGCACCGACATGCTGGTCGGGCGACTCGGCCCCAAAGGCAGGAAGATTTGCATGGCACTGGGCCTGCTGCTGATGCTGTTTACCTGCTGGCTGCTGTTCAAGGGCTCCTATGAGCAGTCCGTCATCAACTGGGACACCACCAGCGCCGTGATGGAGGTTTCGATGAGCTGGTTCTACTCCTCGGGCATGGTCTTCTCGGTGCTCGGTGGCCTGATCCTGCTGAGCGACCTGTGGCGCCTGCTAAGCGGCCAGATTGACGATGAGCACCTGTTGTTGATGCAGGAATCCGAAGAAGCCCCGCACGCCGATGCCGGCGACAACCATTAAACCCTGAGCGCGATCATGACCATTACGATTTTTCTGGGTTCCATGCTGGCCGCAATGGCACTCGGCATCCCTATCGCTTTTTCCCTGTTGTTGTGCGGTGCCGCCCTGATGTGGCACCTCAATATGTTCGACGCGCAGATCCTGGCGCAAAACGTGATCAACGGCGCCGACAGCTTTCCGCTGCTTGCCGTTCCCTTCTTCATGCTGGCCGGCGAGGTAATGAATGCCGGTGGGCTCTCCAGGCGCATTGTCAACTTTGCCATGGCGCTGGTCGGGCACATCAAGGGCGGCCTCGGCTACGTGACCATCGTCGCGGCCGTCATCATGGCCTCGCTCTCAGGCTCGGCGGTTGCCGATGCAGCTGCGCTCACCGCCCTGCTGCTGCCCATGATGGTCGCGGCCGGCCACGACAAGGCGCGCTCGGCCGGGCTGATTGCCTCGGCCGGCATCATTGCGCCCATCATCCCGCCAAGCATCGGTTTCGTGATCTTCGGCGTCTCGGCCAACGTCTCGATCTCCAAGCTCTTCATGGCCGGCATCTTCCCGGGCATCTGGCTGGCGGCATCGCTCTGGTTCACCTGGTGGTACCTGGTGCGCAAGGAGGCCGTCATGCCGCCCCCACGCAAAAGCCGCTCGGACGTTCTGACATCCCTGCGCGAAGCCACCTGGGCGCTGGTGTTGCCCTTCATCATCGTTTTCGGCCTCAAGTTTGGCGTCTTCACACCAACCGAAGCCGCCGTGGTGGCAGCTGTTTACGCCTTGGTGGTCTCGGTTTTCGTTTACCGCGAGCTCAACTTCAAGAAACTGATCCCGCTGTTTGTGAGTTCGGCCCGAACCTGTGCCATCGTCATGTTCCTGGTCGCCGCTGCCATGGTCTCGGCCTGGCTGATCACGGTCGCCAATCTGCCGGCCGAAGTGGTGGCCCTGCTGCAGCCCCTGCTCGACAGTCCCAAACTGCTGATGGCGGCCATCATGCTGCTGACCATGGTTGTGGGTACGGCGCTGGACATGACACCCACCATATTGCTGCTGACGCCTGTGCTGATGCCGGTGATCAAGGCGGCCGGCATTGACCCGGTCTATTTTGGCGTGCTGTTCATCATCAACAACGCCATCGGCCTCATCACGCCACCGGTGGGCACGGTGCTCAATGCAGTGGCTGGCGTCGGCAAGGTCACCATGGATGAGGTCACCCTCGGGGTTGTGCCGTTCATGATCGCGCAGTTCGTCATCATGTTCCTGATGGTGCTGTTCCCTCAACTCGTCATGGTGCCAGCGCACTGGTTCTATTGATTTCGGCAAGCGGGTGTGTCTGGGTACGCCACATCCATTTGCCACCGTCCAGCGTACAACCACCCTTAACTTTTTTGTATCTCAGGAGGTCTTCATGAAACGCTTAATGCTCAAAACCATTGTCGCTGCCGCTGCCATCGCAGCTCTTGGTGTCGCCTCGGCACAAGACATCAAGGAACGCTCATTCAAGTTCGCAACCCAGAACCCGGAAGGCCATCCGCTGGTCATGGGCATGCACAAGTTTGCCGATGTCGTGGCCGCCAAGTCCGGCGGCAAGATGAAGGTCAACCTGTTCCCGGGTGGCGTGCTCGGCGGCGATGCACCGACTGTTTCGGCCGTGCAAGGTGGCACGATCGAAATGACAACGCTCAATTCCGGCATCCTGGCCAGCCAGGTGAAGGACTTCGAGGTGTTCGACTATCCCTTCCTGTTTGCCAACGGCAAGGAAGCCGACGCCGTGGTCGATGGCCCCTTCGGCAAGAAGATGCACGCCAAACTCGAAGCCAAGGGCATCATTGGCCTGACCTACTATGAACTGGGCTTTCGCATCATCACCAACAGCAAACGCCCCATCAACAAGGTGGAGGACATTGCCGGTCTGAAGCTGCGCGTGATCCCCAATGCGATCAACGTCGACTGGGTCAAGGCGCTCGACGCCAACCCGACACCACTGGCCTTCCCCGAGGTCTACGCGGCGATGGAACAAAAAGCCATTGATGGCCAGGAAAACCCGCTGACCGTGATCAACGCCAACAAGTTCTATGAAGTGCAAAAGTACGGCACGCTGACCAATCACCAGTACAACCCGCAATCCGTCATCATCAGCAAGAAGTTCTGGGACACGCTCTCCGCAGCCGAGAAGAAAATCATCTCCGATGCCGCTGTGGAGTCGAGCATTTACGAGCGCATTCAGGCGCGTGAGCAGGCCAATACGGCGCTGGAAGCCGTGAAGAAGGGCGGCATGCAGGTCAACGAGTTGTCGGCTGCCGAGATCGCCAAATTCCGCGAAAAGATGAAACCGGTGATCGCCAAGCACGGCGCCCTGATTCCTGAAGCCGTGGCCGAACTCAACGCTGAACTCGCCAAGCTGCGCAAGTAAGACCCCCGGGGTGAATCCACACGGCTTCACCCCGGCCGCACAAACACCAACAAAATGATCAACGGCAACACAGAAATCATCGCCCATATCGGCTTTCCGACCCACGCCTTCAAGGCGCCGATGATCTACAACCCCTGGTTCGAGGCGCAAGGCATCAACGCCATCGTCGTGCCCATGGGCTGCCAGGTGCCGGATTACCCGGTCTTGCTGCGCTCGATTTTCAGGCTCAGCAATATCCGGGGCGCGCTGATCACGATGCCGCACAAGGTCAGCACGGTCGGCCTGCTCGACGAAGTGTTTCCGACGGCGGCAATAGCCGGTGCCTGCAACGCCGTGCGCCGCGGGCCGGACGGCCGCCTGCAGGGCGACATGTTTGACGGTGAGGGCTTTGTGCGCGGACTCAAGCGCAAGGGCTTTGAGCCACGCGGCCGACGCGCCCTGGTGGTGGGTGCCGGTGGTGTGGGTTGCGCCATTGCCGCCTCCCTGGCAGCTGCCGGTGTGCTTGAAATGGACCTGTTTGATCTGAACGACGATGCGGCGGCAGGCCTGGCGCAACGTCTGCTGCAACATTACCCGAAGATGACTATTCGCACTGGCCGCAAGGATCCGGCAGGCTTTGAACTGGTGGTCAACGCAACACCCATGGGCATGAACGAGGGCGACCCCCTGCCGCTGGACATGTCGCGCCTTGAGCCATCGACCTTTGTCGGCGAAGTCGTCATGAAGTCTGAAATGACGGCTTTCTTGAAAGCGGCCCAGGCGCGTGGCTGCGCGATCCAGGTCGGCTCCGACATGCTGTTCGAGCAAATTCCGGCCTACCTCGAATTCTTCGGTTTTGGCACGACCACGCCGGAGGTCCTGCGCTCACTGGCGCGCCTGAATTACTGAGGCGCGGGCGCTGGAACATAATCATCTCTGCACGAAAACGGAGAACACCATGACCCCTAACCCTGAGGCCGCCGGCGCGAATCGGGAAGCCATCTTCGAGGCCAGCAATCCGATCGGCCTGGATGGCATCGAGTTCATCGAATACGCCTGCGCCAAGCCGCAGGCGCTGGGGCAGGTACTGGAGCGCATGGGGTTTCGACCGATCGCCAGGCATCGCTCGCGCGAGGTCATGCTGTACCGCCAGGGCGACATCAACATCATCATCAATGCCCACGCCAACGGCCGGGCACTGACCGACAAGCCGGTGATAGCCGCCATCGCGCTGCGCGTGCGTGACGCCGGCGCCGCCTACCGCCGTGCGCTCGAACATGGCGCCTGGGGCGTACCGACCCGCGTCGAAGTGATGGAACTCAACATCCCCGTGATCCACGGCGTCGGCAACAGCCGCATCTACTTTGTCGACCGCTACGACGAGTTCTCCATCTACGACGTCGATTTCACGCCGATCCCCATGGTGGACCAGCATCCGCCGGCGCTGTCGGGCCTGCACTTTTTTGGCATCGTTCAGTACATAGGCAACGACCGCACCGAAGACTGGACCGAGTTTTACCGCGAGTTGTTTGGCTTCTCGGACCTGCCCGCTGAACAGCGCTTTGGCATTTTGCCCAAAGGTCGCATTCTGCAAAGCCCCGGCAGCGAGCGCTCCCGTTTTTACTTTCAGCTGATAGAGCCCGAAGCCGGCGTACTCGATGTGGAAGACGACGAATGCATGCAACGCGTTGGCCTGGGCTGCGCCGACGTACTGGCCACGGTGGCCGAGCTGACGCAGCGTGGCGTCGAGTTCGTTGAATCGCGCAATGTGCATGTCGGGGACCGCGGCGCCCTGACCAAGACCGCGATGGGAAGCGTCAGTTTTGAGCTTGTGCACAACCAGCGCGCCTGAACGTCATGAGCCAATACAGCGGGAACATCGACAATTTCGGCATGGACACGGTCTCGCTGGCCGGACCGCTGGAAGCGCGACTCAAAGCAGTACAGGAAGCAGGGTTTTCTCAAGTCATGCTGGCGGCCAGCGATCTGGTCAACCACCCCGGGGGCATCGAAGCTGCTATTGCAGCGGTACGAGCCAGTGGCTTGCGGGTTACCGGTTTTCAGGCGCTGCGCGACTTTGAAGGTCTGTCGGGCCAGCTGCACGACTACAAGGTTGACATCGCCAAGTCGATGCTGGAGATGTGCCGCTCGCTGTCCTGCCACCTGCTGCTGGTTCAGTCATCGACCCTGGCACAGTCCAGCGCCGACAACCGGGATCTGGCCAGGGATCTGCGCAAACTGGCGACGCTCGCGATTCCAGTGGACATCAAAATTGCCTATAGCGCGATTGCCAATGGACACAAGGTGAAGGAATTCGGGCAAGCCTGGGACCGCGTCTGCGAAGCCGACATGCCCAACCTCGGACTCGCTCTGGCCGGCGACACCTTTCACCTGTTTGCCGATGGCATGGCGATCGATGAGCTCGACATGCTTGACCCTGACAAGGTGTTTCTGGTGCAGCTTGCTGATTTCCTCTGGAACGAGCCGGGTGGTCAGCCCTTCCGCGTCTTCCCGGGAGAAGGCGTGCACAGCCAGACCATTGCCGCACTGGTGACGCGCTTGCACGAGCTGGGCTACCGGGGCGACTACCACTTTGAAGTCTGCAACAGCGACTACCAGCAAATGCCGCTGGCCAATGTGGCGCAGCGGGCCCGGCGCGCTGCGGTCTGGCTCGGCGAGGGTGTGCTGCAGCGCTCGGTGCCGCTACCCAACCATATCCGCCTGAAGCACGCCGGCCTGCGTTGACCCTGGTTCAGATCAGATTGCGCATGGCCTGCGCCGTCTCGCTCAGGACGGAAAGCACACGTGCCACTGCCTCCTCGCTCGACTCGCGCCCCATCGGCATGGTCACACTGAGCGAGCCGATCACCTCGCCGTGACGGTTGCGCAGCGGCACGGCAATGCCTCGGTAATTGAGTTCAAGCTGTTGCTCCGACATGGCCCAACCGCGCGAGCGCACACGCGCCAGCTCGACGCGCAGCCGGTCCTTGCTGGTGATGGTGTAGGAGGTGTAGGCCTTGAGTTCGTGCGCGGCAAGCCATTCCTCAAGCCAGGCTTCATCACGCGCTGCCAGCATCAGCATGCCGGCGGCCGTTACCTGGGCCTGCACGCGAGAACCCAGCACGTAGCCGGTATTCATGACCCGATTGGAGCCGTTGCGAGCGATGTAAACGATGTCATCACCGTCCATCACACTGACGTATGCGCTCTCCTGCGTACCGGCTGTAACGCGCTGCAAGAAAGGCTGCACGATGCGTGGCAGACCGGCCGACTCCAGATACGACTGGCCGAGCCGCAGCACGCGTGGTGTCAGCCAGAACAGTTTGCCATCGCTCGCAACATAACCGAGGTGCTGCAGCGTGAGCAGATAGCGCCGCGCCGCGGTGCGCGTCATCGCGCAACGCACGCCGGCCTGGCTGGCGGTCAGGCGTGGATGGGCGTCGTCAAACGCTTCAATGATGGACAGGCCTTTTTCAAGACCGGCAATCCAGTCGCGCTTGTCCAGAGACGGCGTGCTCAGGGCATCAGAACTTGCTGCGGGTGAAGTGAGAGGCATGGCGTCA
>CAZZLB010000132.1:0-7394 GCA_964654655.1 uncultured Rhodoferax sp.
CATCACTGCGTGGTGGGGCATCTGGCATATCGTCGCTGGCCTCTCCATCGCTACGTTTTGGAGCCGACGAGCACCGGTGCAAAACAAGGGTCCGGCGTGAGCTCGCACTGCGTTCTGGTTACCGGCAGCTCGGGCTATCTTGGCTCTCAGGTGCTGGCCGGACTTGCCCGACGCCAGGACCTTGCCCTTGTCGCCCTTGACGTGCGCGAGCCGGCCGGACTCTTGCCGAACGTGAGCTACGAAGTGGCCGACATCCGCTCACCCGGGCTGGACGCCATCGTGGCACGCCACCGGCCCGATGTCGTGGTTCATCTCGCCTCCATCGTCACGCCCGGCAAGAACAGCAATCGCGAGTTTGAATACAGCGTCGATGTGGGTGGAACGCGCAATCTGCTGGAAGCCTGTGTGCGACACCAGGTGCGCCGGGTCATTGTCTCCTCCAGCGGCGCCGCTTACGGCTACCACGCCGACAACCCGGCCTGGCTTACAGAGAGCGACGCGGTTCGCGGCAACCAGAGTTTTGCCTATTCCTGGCACAAACGCCTGGTCGAAGAAATGCTGGCAGAGTATCGGCAGCAGCAGCCACAACTGGAGCAGATCATCCTGCGCATAGGCACGATTCTGGGCGTCACCGTCAACAACCAGATCACCGACCTGTTCAAAAAGCCGCGCCTGATCGCCATCCAGGGCTCGGACAGCCCCTTTGTCTTCATTCACGACCAGGATGTGGTGGGCGCCATCCTGCATGGCATCGATTCGCCCACCACCGGCATCTTCAATGTCGCGGGTGACGGCAAGCTCAGCATCTTCGAGATTGCCGAACGCCTGCACAAACGCTGTCTCGTGCTGCCGGCCTGGCTGTTGCAGGCTGCACTGTGGTTTCTGAAGAAACTCGGCTTGACCCAGTACGGCCCGGAGCAGCTTGACTTTCTGCGCTACCGCCCCGTGCTTGACAATACGCTTCTGAAGACCGTGTTTGGCTACGTCCCCCAACTCAGCTCGTCTGAAGCGTTTGAACTCTGGCGGAGCGCGCAGCAGCGCAAGACATCGTGAACCAGAGGGAGATGCGTGGCAAGGTGGTGCTGATCAGTGGCGCTGCGGGTGGCCTGGGCGCCGCACTATGCCAGCGTTATGCCCGCGCGGGCAGCCTTGTCGCTGCTCTGGATGTGGATGCGACCAGACTCCATGCCATGGTCGCTGCCTTGAAGCAGCACGGTGCGCAGGCTCTGGCGCTGCCCGGCAACGTCACCGACCCCGCCAGCTGCCAGGTCGCCGTGGCGGCGACGCTCAGCCACTTCGGCAGCATCGACGGCCTCATCAACAACGCCGGCATCAGTCACCGCAGCCTGCTGCGAAGCACGCGGATCGAGGTCATCCGTCAGGTCATGGAAGTCAACTTCTTTGGCGCCGTTCAGCTCACGCACGCCGCCCTGCCCCACATCACGGCGCAGCGCGGCTTCATCGCCGCCGTCTCCAGCGTGGCCGGTTTTTCGCCACTGATCGGCCGCACCGGCTACGCGGCCAGCAAACATGCGCTGCACGGATTTTTTGACAGCCTGCGCAGCGAGGTCCAGGACCTGGGCGTCAGCGTCACGCTGGTCTGCCCCTCCTTCATCCGCACCGGCATTGGCGCCGCCGGACTCGGCGGCGATGGCGCACACGCCAGCAGCGCACGACTGACCTCGGGCGGGGAATCCAGCGCAGACGACATCGCAGAACGAATTTTTGTCGCAGTCGCGCAGAATCGCCGCGTGCTGCTGCCGGACCGCACCTCACGCCTGGCCTGGTGGCTCAGCCGTCTGGCGCCGCAGCGCTACGCCGCCATCATGAAGCGCCGCGTCGGTGCCGAGTTTGACGACATGCCTCGCTAGCTCCTATGCCCTGCTGCGCCGTCCCACGCCGAGCGCTGCCACCACGCTGAGCAGCATCGCCAGCGCCGCTGCCATCAGCGTGGCGCCATACCAGCCGCGGTCCATCAGTGTGCCGAACAGGACCGGTGCTACTGCCAGCCCGGTGTCAAGTCCGGAATAAACCATGCCATAGACGCGACCGGTCGCCGCCTTGGGTGTGGCCTTCTTGATCATCATGTCGCGTGATGGCCCGCCTATTCCCACGGCAAAGCCGGTACTTGCCAGCACGGCCATGGTGAGTGTGCCGCCAAGCGATCCGGTGCCACACAGTACCAACAACAATGCAGCCGAGCCCATCGCCATCGCCACCACACGGTCGCTGCTGGCAGCTCTCGTCGCAACATAGCCGCCGACCAGCATGCCGAGGGCACCGCACAGCATGTAGGCCGACAATGTCCAGGTGGCGGCCTCGACGCTGACCCCGTGCATGGCGCGCAGAATGGAGACAGAAAAACTTTGTATTACCGCCATCGTCATGGTGGACAGCAAGAAGAAGCTGAAACACCACCAGACCACCGGCAGCTTCATGAACGCCATGCTGTGCTCGACCGGCTGGTCCGACGGCGCGACCGCGATCTGAGTCTTCAACTTGTCGCGCTGCAGCACCATCAACACCAAAATGACCAGATACATCAGCGCGGCGGCCAGGTAGGCCGGGCGCCAGCCGAAGGCGCCGGTCATGCCTGCAAAGAACAACGGTGCTGTCGCCCAGCCCAGATTGCCGGTCAAGCCATGCGCACTGAACGCATAACCAAGCCGCGGCGCCGAAACACGCTGGTTCAGAATCGTGAAGTCCACCGGATGAAAAGTCGCATTGCCGAGCCCGGCCAGCGCAGCGACCAGCAGCAAGCCGGTGTAGCCAGCGACCATCGATGCAGCCAAACTGGCCACCGCAAATATCGCCAGCGCGGCCAGCAACAGCGGACGCGCACCGAGCCGGTCCACTGCAAAGCCAGCTCCAGCCTGCCCCAGGCCCGAGATCACAAAAAAGGTGCTCATCAAGAAGCCTAACTCCGAGTAGCTCAGGCCGAACTCCTTCATGAAGACAGGAAACATCACAGGCAACAGCAAATGTGCAAAATGTGAACTGGCGTGTGCCAGTCCCACCAGCGCAATGATGCTGGCATCCTGCTGCAATGGAACTGTCGGGGCGGCGTCAGGTGTTGTGCTGGTCATGGCCCTATGGTACGGCAGGACCGGATCCAAATCATCGGACAATGCTGCCGTGAGAATCGACAAACTTTCCAGCGCTGTCATAGCCGCACTGGCTGCGGCAGTGCTGTTTGGCGCGAGCACGCCGCTTGCCAAGCAATTTGTCGGTGACATGTCGGCGCTGCTGCTGGCGGGTCTGCTTTATCTGGGCAGTGGTGCGGGTTTGGCTCTGGTGCGACTGCTGCGTGATCGTGGCTGGCACACACCCGGACTCACACCCGCACAGTGGCCCTGGCTGCTGGCAGCGATCATCTGTGGGGGCGTACTGGCCCCCGCCTTGCTGATGATGGGTCTGGCCCGCATGAGCGCAGCGTCTGCCTCCCTGCTACTCAATCTGGAAGGCGTTCTGACCGCTGTGCTGGCCTGGATCGTCTTCAGGGAAGCGACCGACCGGCGGGTCGTGCTGGGCATGGCGCTGATCACTCTGGGCGCGCTGCTGCTGGCCTGGCCTCACGGCAACGGACTGGCGGTGGGGACATCGGGCGCCGCTCTGGTGGTGTTGGCCTGCCTGTGCTGGGCGCTCGACAACAACCTGACACGACAGGTGGCCAACGCCGATGCCCTGTTCGTTGCCGGCCTGAAGGGACTGAGCGCTGCCACCATCAATATCGGTCTGGCATTGGCAGGTGCCCAGGCGGTGCCGGCGTGGAGTGTCACGGGCCCCGTGCTGCTGATCGGATTTCTGGGTTACGGTTTGAGTCTGGCCTTGTTCGTCGTGGCACTGCGGCATCTCGGATCGGCGCGCACCGGTGCCTACTTCAGCGCCGCGCCCTTTATCGGTGCCAGTCTCGCGCTGCTTCTGTTTCACGAACCCGTTTCAGCCTGGTTCTGGGGCGCAGTTGTGCTGATGGTTGCTGGCCTGTATCTGCATCTGACCGAGCGCCACGAGCACCCGCACTGGCACGGCGATTTGCAGCACACCCATGCACATTATCCAGACATGGAACACCGCCATGACCACAGCTAGTCGATCGATGCCATCGTGCCGCGCCTGTAGCTGAGGGGGCGCATGATTCATCGGTACTAGTTCGGCTAGCACCAATCGACCAAGTTCTGCACACCATCTGGTAACGCCGAACTACCAGTAGAAAAGTAGCAAGACGTCATTCACAGCACGCAGGCTCTCCCTCAGAATTGGTTCAACGCTAAACCAGCGGCGACAACCGATAGAAGGAGAGTCCCCATGAAATGCAGTCTGAAGAATCTGGCCTCACTTGCCCTCGTGGCATCGTTGGGAATGATCAGCACGCAGGCTTCGGCCCAGTTGTACGTTGCGGAAAGCACGACCTCCAATGGCACCAATCTCAACCTGGTGCTGCCCGTGAACTTGCCCAGCGCTGACGCAGGCAACTACTGGACAGGATTGCTCAATATCACGCCAAGCCTGACCCAGGGCGGGACGGGTACCTCGTTTGCGGCCTTCTGCTTCGACCCCTACCAGTACTCCAGCGGGTCCGTGTCGAACTACAGTGTCTCGTCGGGTCTGGACTCTCTCGATGCGACCAAGGCCACGTGGGTCAGCAATCTGTACTCGCAAAACTACGCCAGTTCCATTGGAAGCGCGAATAACGCAGCAGCATTTCAGCTCGCGCTGTGGGATCTTGCCAAGGACGACGGCAACCTGTCCAGTGGCAATGTAAAAATCACCGAATCAACCAATTCCAATGTGGTCGGTCTCGCCAATGGAATGATCACAGGCGCCAAGTCCGGCGCTGGCGCAGTTCAGTATTCATTCAGCCTTTATACAAGCACTACCGCCCAGGACTATCTGGTTGCCTCCCCGGTAGCGGCCGTTCCGGAACCGGAAACCTACGCCATGATGCTTAGCGGCATGTGCCTGCTCGGCTTTACGGCACGGCGTCGCATGCAGCGCGCAAAACGAATCTAAGTTTGTCACACACCTGTCTGCCTGTCATCGTTCTCACAAAAAAATAATCAGTTTCACAGCCCGATTCATGTGGTATGGCGCTAGAAAGCTCCAGCCGCGTGTCTCGGGCTCGTGTCTTGCGCGCCCTGTTGCTACTTCAGGCCAAACGGATCTGTCATCTTGCCGTCGCCAATCAGCTGGCCCATCTTGAAGATGCCGCTGACGCGCAAGGCAGGCTCACCGTCTGCAGTGACCAGGCCCTGGCCGAACAGCAGGTTGCGTGTGGTGCGCAGCACACTGGCCTCGCCTTGCACCCAGGAACCCAGCGGCGCGGCGCCCATGTAGTCGATCTGCAGGCTGATGGTCGGTAGAAAGCGCCGCTCGATGTCCTGCTGGTACATGGCCGCGCAGGGAATCAGCATGTCGGCAAAAGTGGCAAGCATGCCGCCGTGGCACATCTGCAGGGGATTGGTGTGACGCTGCTCAACCCGAAAACCCAGCAGCAGGCGCTCACCGGTCCATTTCGCGTAGAGCGGCCCGTTATGGGCAACAAACTGGCCTCCCATCTTGATCGCCAGGAAGCCTTCGGGAACAGGGTCGAGCGCAGCACCAGCGATGTCGTCGAATTGTGTTGAGGGATGTGTCATGGGGTCGATTGTCGTGCCTGCGCTGTCGGACGGCGCATGAACCAGGCAAAAGCGAGCACCTGTGACACCAGCAGCACGCTGAAGGTCATCCGGAAAGCCTGCACCCGCCCAATGCCAGCACCCGTCAGGCCATCTGCCAGGGCACCAATGCCCCACTGCAGACCGAAGGCACCGACAAACACCATCAGGTTGAGTGCGGTGTTGACGCGCCCCGACAGCTCAACAGCAAAGTCGGCACTGAGTTGCGAATAAGCGATGTTGCTCAGGCTGAACGACAGACCCAGCAACGGCCAGAGCCAGGCCGGGCGCGCCAGATCGGCGATGATCGCCGCCTCCACCAGCAGACCGACGCCGATACCGAGCGTCAGCAGCGTCATCGGTGCGACGCCGTGGCGCGAGAGCCATCTGGAGCAGGTAGCAACGAAGATGAAACCGCTGAGCATGGCCAGTCCCATCAGGAACAGTACGCCGGCAGCGTCGGCGCGGGCGATGCCATTGACCTCCATCAGCCAGGGCACAGCCCACAGGCCCTGAATCGCCATGAAGCCACCGCTGTTCAGACAGCCCTGCGGTGCAAAGCGCCAGAAGACCCGCGTGCCGAAGATGCCCAGCAGGGAGCGGATCTGCTGGCCCAGAGGCTCGCCGTGCGCCAGCGCGGGCTTGTCCGGCGCCGTCATGAGAAAACCCGCACTCGCCACCAGCAGCGCGGCAAACAGAAAAAACATGCCGCGCCAGCCCAGCAGCGGCAAAGCAGCCTCCACCGGCACACTGGCCGAGAGCGCACCCAGGCCACCAGCCACCATGATGGTCGCCGTCAATGACGGCAAGCGCTCGACCGGGAACCATTGACTGAAAGCCTTGAAGCTTGCCATGAGACAGGACGAGACACCCAGGCCAATCAGGGCGCGCCCCAGCACCAGCGTCGTCAAGGTCTGGCCGGCGCCAAACAGCGCGCAACCGGCCGCGGCCAGCAGCAACAGTGCTGCCTCCACCCGACGCGGACCAAAGCGGTCCAGCAACAAGCCCAGCGGCAACTGAACCAGCCCAAAGGCCAGAAAATAGGCGGAGGTCAGCAAACCCATGTCGGCGCTGGTGATGCCCAGATCGCGAATCAGCTCCGGCGCAATCACTGCATTGACGCTGCGCAGACCGTACGACAAAAAATAACCTGCAGCATAGGCCGGCACAAGGCGACGCCAGAGGTGGGCATATTCATTCATGGGCAGCATTGTCACGTAAACAGGCAGGTCCGCCTTGCGCCGGATGCGACAATCCTTGCAAACGCAGACACGGTGCAGACGACATGGCAGAACCACAGACCCTGACGATCACGACCAGCGATGGGCATCGCTTCAACGCCACGCTTTATCCGGCCGACGACCCCGCCGCACCCGTGCTGCTGTTCCAGGCCGCGCTGGGAACGCCGTCGCGCGTCTACGGCCGGCTGGGCCGCGAGATGGTCAAACATGGTGTTGCGCTCTGCGCGCCCGACTGGCGCGGCATCGGCAGCAGTTCGGTGCAGGCCGGGCGCGAGAGCGACTTTGGCTACCGCCATCTGATCGAAATGGACATGCCGGCGCTGATCGGCATGGCGCTGATCCTGACGGGCGTCCTGGTGATCAACCTGTTCTCGCGCACCCTGGCGCACTGAGCGCCGGCGCCTAGCCCCAGAACAGAAGCGTCCAACTCGCAACACCCACCAGCGCCGCGGCGGTGACCGCCAGCGTCGCGCCAGCGCGCGCGATACCGTGCACCGAA
>CAZZLB010000133.1:0-7388 GCA_964654655.1 uncultured Rhodoferax sp.
ACGGCATCACTGCCACAGACGGGACACTGCCGGAGCATGCAAAATTCCTGCGCGCCAGGCGGGCGCTTCTCCAACACGACAGCCACTACTTCCGGGATCACGTCGCCAGCGCGCCGTACGATCACCGTGTCGCCCACCCGTACATCCTTGCGGCGTGCCTCGTCCTCGTTGTGCAAGGTGGCATTGGTAACAGTGACACCCCCGACAAATACCGGCTTCAGCTTGGCCACGGGAGTGAGTTTTCCGGTGCGGCCCACCTGCACGTCGATCCCCAGCACAGTCGTCATCTGCTCCTGCGCCGGAAATTTGTGCGCCACGGCCCAGCGCGGCTCACGTGTCACAAAGCCCATGCGCGCCTGCATTACGAGACTGTTCACCTTGTAGACGACGCCGTCAATGTCAAAGCCCAGGCTGTCGCGCTGCCGTCCGATGGATTCGTAGTAGGCCGTCAGGCCCTCTGCACCTTGCGCCGTGCGTACCAGGTCGGAAACCGGAAAACCCCAGGTCTTGAGCGCTTGCAGCAGCTCAAAATGCGTTGCAAACGACACACCGTCGGCGTCAGGCGGACTGATCTCGCCGACACCATAGGCAAAAAAACTCAAGGGCCGCTGCGCGGCAATGCCGGGGTCAAGCTGGCGCACGGCACCCGCCGCCGCATTGCGCGGATTGACAAAAGTCTTTTGTCCGCTGTCGCGCTGGCGCTGATTCAAGGATTCAAAATCATCACGGCGCATATAGACCTCGCCGCGCACTTCCAGCACCTGGGGAACCGAGTCGGGCAGGCGCAAGGGAATCTGTCCTATGGTCCGAATATTCTGGGTCACATCCTCGCCCACCGCTCCATCGCCGCGCGTCGCCGCCTGCACCAGTACGCCAGCCACATAACGCAAACTCATGGCAAGACCGTCAAACTTGGGCTCAGTCACATAGTCCACAGCCGGCGCTGACGCGTCGAGATCGAGTTCCCGCCGCACCCGCGCGTCGAAGTTCAGCGCACCGCTGGCCTCGGTATCGGTTTCGGTGCGAATGCTCAGCATGGGAACGGCATGAGCTACGTTGGCAAATGTGGCGAGCGCCTTGCCGCCGACCCGCTGCGTTGGTGAATCGGGCGTTACAAGCTCCGGGTGCTGCGCCTCGATGGTCTGCAGTTCCTGAAACAGTTGGTCATATTGCGCATCCGCGATCGTGGGCTCATCGAGCACGTAATAACGATGACCGTGCTCATGCAACAAGCGTCTCAAACACCCAACACGCTCATGGACTGTGGTGTCTGGCGTGCTGAACAGATCAGAGCTCATGATCGGGTCTGCGTTGCACCAAAGGCATCACGAAAAAAGTCGTCTTGCTGCAGCAGAGCCGGCCGCCAGGTCACGCTCGTCAAGTCGGTCATAGAGCGCCTCCAACTCGCCACCAATCTGCTCCATGGCCTCGACAGAAACCAGTACCCCGTTGTCGTCTGTTACAACGCCATCCATGTTCTGTGCCAGCAAGCGGGTCACGTCCCGCATGCGTGCAAACGCGTGCTCATCGCGATCCACTTGTGCCACGTCCAGACTGATGGCCAGTTCACGAATGGCCGACAGCGCCGGGTCGTCCGCCATCGCGGCCTGGGTATTGAAGCTCAGCCCCAGTACCGCCGGCAAGCCCGGCGAGCTTGCAGGTACCACCATGCGCCCGGGTATGACGCCAGCGACAAAGCCCAGGCGCGACGCGTTCTGTTGAACGTAGCCGGGACTCCAGGCGGCATTGCGGGCACGCAGCACAAAACCCAGTTGCGCATCATTTTCGCTGGCAAAGAGATCGAGCTCGCGCGCCCTCGCTACCTCCTCGCGCATCTCCGGAAAATCGGGCGTGCCATTGATCGCGTCGGCAAAGGTCTGCGTCTTCACGACGAACTCGGAATACTCGATCTCGTTAAGCGGACCCGAGCGATTGGCCAACTGGACGCCAGCCTGAAACGTGCTGTAGCGTTGGCCCGCCACCGGAGTCTCCCAGCATTGCCGGCTCTCGGAAAATCCCTCAATGAAGAACGGTTTGCTGCCGGCACGCCGCGTCGCTGGCATGGCTGCCAGCGCTGCGTCACCGGATAGCGGGGCGTCCACCATGATGGGCGCAATCACGTCGATCAGGGCATCCAGCACGGGTTTGAGCTCCGGTGCGGCCAGCGGAAAATGCGCCAGCTCAAACGCAGCGGCGTCCAGTTCGGGTTCAATCCCGGAACTCGAATCCCGTGCAAGATCGGACAAATCGTCAGGCGTGGGCGTGATCGCCTGGCGCGGCCGGCGCCTGCTGGTGGACCAGGCACTGTGCCCAACCATCGCTGCCAGCACCAGTCCGCCCGCCACTGCCAATCCAATCTGAAGACTACTCATAGCCAACCCTCGTTGAAATCAGCTGACTTCCGCCATCGATATGGCCGCGTCCATGTCGACCGCCACAATGCGCGAGACACCCTGCTCCTGCATCGTCACCCCAATCAGTTGCTCTGCCATTTCCATGGCAATCTTGTTGTGACTGATGAACAGGAATTGCGTCTCTCGGCTCATGCTCAGAACCAAGCGCGAATAGCGTTCCGTATTGGCGTCATCGAGTGGTGCGTCCACTTCGTCGAGCAGACAAAACGGAGCGGGATTGAGCTGGAAGATGGCAAACACGAGCGCAATCGCCGTCAGTGCTTTCTCGCCGCCGGACAGCAGATGAATGGTCTGATTCTTCTTTCCCGGAGGTTGCGCAATCACCTGCACGCCGGAGTCGAGAATTTCATCACCGGTGATCACAAGACGCGCATTGCCACCGCCAAACAATTCGGGGAACATGCGACCAAAGTGCTGATTCACTGCGTCAAAGGTTGACGCCAGCAGGTCGCGGGTTTCTGCATCGATCTGCCGTATTGCCTCGACCAGGGTTGACATGGCTTCATTCAGATCTGCCGACTGGGCATCGAGAAATTGTTTGCGCTCGCTGGCCACACCCAACTCATCGAGTGCCGCCAGATTGACGGCACCCAGCGCTTCAATATCGCGGTGGAGGATGTCGATCTCGCCCTGCAATCGTCCGGAGCGAACAGCGCCGTCCGCAATCGAGCGCGCCAGCGCTTCGATGTCTGCCTGCGCTTCCGTCAGCAACTGGTTGTACTGCTCAAAGCCCAGACGCGCAGCCTGCTCCTTGAGTTGAAAATCGGTAATGCGCTGACGCATGGGATCGAGTTCGCGCTCCACTTTGAGCCGGCGCTCATCGCTGGCGCGAAGTTTCGCCGTCAAGTCATCGTACTGACTGCGCTTGGCAGCAAGCAGTTGCTCGCGCTCGAGTTTGACAGCCAGCGCATTTTGCAGTCCTGCTTGCGCCGCGGCGTCATTGAGTTGCGTGAGTTCCTGATCTGCCTTCTCGATCTCGGTACTCACTGTTGCGGCCTGATCGATCGCCGTTTGAACTGCCCTGGACAACTCATCGCGTCGCGCCGACAGGGTTCGCAAGGTGAATGCCGCCTCCTGCGCCTGACGCTCCAGTTGACGCTGCTGCTCGCGTGCATCGGCCAATTGCCGCTCTGCCGCAATCACCTTGTCCTCGAGCTCGGCATGGCGCTCCTGGCTGTCAGCGAGCTGCGCATCGAGTACTTCAAACTCGCCTTCCGCCGTCACACGGCGCTCCTGCAGCGCATCGAGTTGCGCATCCACCTCAGCCAGATCAAGAGCAATCTGCTGACCGCGCAGACGCATCTGCTCGGCCGCCTGCGTCAAGCGCAATACCTCTACCTGTAATTCATGCGCCCGGCTTTGGCTGGCAGCCGCATCACGGCGGCTTCCCATGAGTGCTTGCGATGCATCGGCGTAGGCAGTTTCGCTGCGCACCAAGGCGGAGCGGGACTCATCGCTGATCAGAACCTGCGCCCGAAGCTGTTTCTCCAGATTCTCGATTTCCTGGGCTCGCGCCAACAGGCCGGCTTGCTCGGAATCGGGCGCATAAAAGCTGACGCTGTTCGATCCCACGGCGTGTCCGGAGCGGACAAAAATCAGCTCGCCCGGTTGCAACTGCTCGCGCTTGGCCAGCGCTTCTTCAAAACTGGCGGCAGTAAAGCAACCATGCAGCCAATCCGTCAGCAGTGCGGTTTGACCCGCATCGCCAATTCGCAACAAGGCAGACAACTGCGGCAGTCCGGTTGCGGAGGGCTTGGCCGAAGAGGCGAGCGCAGTTGAATAAAAAGCCAGCTTTGCCGGCGGTACGTCGCTGTCAAAGGCACGCACCATGTCAAGTCTGGACACCTCCAGCGCGCCCAGACGTTCACGCAGCGCACCTTCCAAGGCATTTTCCCAGCCGGGCTCAACGTGTATCCGGCTCCACAAGCCGGCCAGGCCATCAAGCCCATGGCGCGCCAGCCAGGGTTGCAGCTTGCCGTCGGTCTTGACCCTGGCCTGCAAGGCCTTGAGCGCATCGAGGCGCGCCGACAAATCTGCCAAGCGGCCTGACTCGATGTTGGCTGCCAGCTGACGCTGACGCCGCGCATCATCGAGTCTCGGCACTGCTTCCTGCAAATCATGCAGGCGGGCTTCCGCGACGCTGGCCTCCTCTCGGGCCTGCTCAAACTCGTTCTGCAAGCTGATGAGGCCGGCCTCGTCCGGCGTACCCAGACTGCCGTGCTCGACATTCAAGCGCTCGCGCCGCGTGCCAAGCTGACGCGACTGCTCTTCGATTCCGCGCTGCTCGGCAGCCAGCACCTGAATTTTCTGCTGAACTTCAGTCACGCGGACGCGCTGCCCGTTGGCAGCCTGTTGCGCCAGGCGCAGGCTGTCTTCCAGACCGGGCAATTGTTCGGCCTGCTCCTGCGCCTGCTGCCCCAGTGCCTCCGCCTTCTCTTCGCCGACCAGCGCCAGTTCAGCCAGATTTTCAATCTCCAGCAACGCGTCACTCCTACGCCCTGCCCACTCAGCTGTCTGCTGTTTGAGTGTGGCA
The DNA here is from genome assembly GCA_964654655.1 of uncultured Rhodoferax sp. Lineage (GTDB taxonomy): Bacteria > Pseudomonadota > Gammaproteobacteria > Burkholderiales > Burkholderiaceae_C > Rhodoferax. Next base: position 4,948 of record CAZZLB010000133.1, read on the forward strand.
AGGCGTTGCGCCACACGCTGACGACTCTCCACGACAAAGCGGATTTCAGCCTCCAGCTTTCCAACCTCGGTACTGGCTTCGTACAGCTGCCCTTGTGCCTGGTTGACTTGATCGCCAGCCTCGTAATGCGCCAGGCGCACGGTCTCCAACTCCGCTTCAATGTGTCGCAAGTCCGCCAGTCGTGCCTCCAGCGCATTGACGGCGCCCTGCGCATCCGACTTGACCTTGGCCTGCTCGGACTCGGATTCGCTGCGCTTGAAATACCACAGTTGCTGCTGCTTGAGTGTCACGGCGGCGGACATCGCCTTGAATTGTTGCGCCACCTCGGCCTGCGCCTGCAGTTTTTCGAGATTGCCGTCAAGCTCTCGCAGGATGTCCTCGACGCGGGTGAGATTGAGACGGGTGTCCTGCAGACGGCTCTCGGTTTCGCGACGTCTCTCCTTGTACTTGGAGACCCCTGCCGCCTCTTCCAGAAAAAGCCTTAGTTCCTCCGGCTTGCTCTCGATGATGCGGCTGATGGTCCCCTGACCGATGATGGCGTAGGCACGTGGCCCCAGCCCCGTCCCCAGGAAAACGTCCTGCACGTCGCGCCGGCGTACCGGCTGATTGTTGATGTAGTAGCTGCTGTTGCCGTCGCGCGTCAGCACCCGCTTGACGGCGATTTCCTCGAATTGGCTCCACTGGCCGCCGGCACGGTGGTCGGCATTGTCAAAGACCAGTTCAACGCTGGCGCGACTCGATGGCTTGCGACCGGTTGTACCGTTGAAGATGACGTCCTGCATCGACTCGCCACGGAGTTCGGAGGCCTTGGACTCACCCAGCACCCAACGCACCGCATCCATGATGTTGGACTTGCCGCAACCGTTCGGACCAACCACACCAACGAGTTGCCCTGGCAACAGGAAATTGGTCGGATCAACGAAGGATTTGAAACCCGATAACTTGATTGAATTAAGACGCACAGATCGCTGACATATTTGGCAATGGATACAGCAGGAACCGGGACTCACTCACCCCGACCCGCAAGACATACCGTCATGATAACTTGACAGAGGCTACGACGGGCCTGTGCTGTTCCTGCGATGGGCCAGCGCCAGCACTTCGCACGGCGCGAGGTCCTTGAGTCTGTGGTCGCTCCAGACCTGACGCCAATGGCGAGCGCCGGGCAGTCCGTGACGCAAGCCCAGCATGTGGCGGGCCACCGCGAACCAGGGGGTGCCCCGTGTCAGCATCTCACGCTCCATGTAACACACCATCTGCCGCTCCACCTGCTCGCGTTCCAGCCGGTCCAATGCCGGCTGCGCCGCCCCGAAAAAGACCTCATCCCACTGGCTGAGCCACCATGGGTTATGGTAGGCCTCGCGTCCGACCATGACACCATCGACCTGCTGCAGTTGCTGCAGAACCTGCGAAGTGCTGCTGATGCCGCCGTTGATGGTGATCAGCAAATGCGGAAAATCCCGCTTCAACTGGTGCACCATGTCGTAGCGCAAAGGCGGCACCTCGCGGTTCTCCTTGGGCGAAAGGCCCTTGAGCCAGGCGTTGCGTGCATGCACGATGAAAATGCTGCAGCCGGCCTGGCTGACGGTGCCGACAAAGTCGCGCACAAAGGGATAGCTCTCCAGCTTGTCGATTCCGATACGGTGCTTGACCGTGACGGGAACCGGCCCGGCATCGAGCATCGCCCTGACACAGTCTGCCACCAACACGGGTTCTGCCATCAGGCAGGCTCCAAAAGAGCCACGCTGAACGCGCTCGCTGGGGCAGCCGCAGTTCAAATTCACCTCGTCGTAGCCCCACTGGGCTGCGAGTCTTGCGCATCGGGCAAGATCCGATGGCTCGCTGCCACCGAGTTACAGGGCCAGCGGATGCTCCTCCTCGTTGTAGCCCAGATGGCGCTGCACATCACCATGAATCAGCGCCCCGGTCGTCACCATCTCGGTGTAGAGCAAGGCGTTCCTGCTCAACAGGCGATGAAAGTAACGGCAGTGCCTGTCAGTCCAGTCGAGCATGGGCGCAACGGACAACTTGCGGTAATTCGGAAAGGCAGCCAACGGGCCGGGCAGAGGTTCCATCATCCGGGCACAGTGCACCAAGGCGCGGCGTCGTGGGCAAAAGCCATCCACAGTGCCCAGGCGGAACTCAGCGCCAACGCCAAACCTGCCACTCTGACACCCCAGTCTCCGTTTCCTGAGGCTTTCAGGCGCAACCACAACCATGGACCCGCCATCATGGAAACACTGGTACCCAGCGCAAACAATGCCATGACCGCCGCACCCGAGGGCGCGCTGCCCGTCAAGGCGGCCACCATCAGCGCCGAGTAAAGCAAGCCGCAGGGAAGGAAGGTCCAGAGCATGCCCATCAGGAGCGGCGCACCGCCGCCCTGCCCCGGCACCAGGGCGCGAACCCGGTACCAGACAGCTCGTGCCGCCTGCTCCAGC
>CAZZLB010000134.1:0-7313 GCA_964654655.1 uncultured Rhodoferax sp.
ATGCCGGTGACAGGCAAGGCTTGCTGCGCGACATCTCCGACATCCTGTCGCGCGAGAAGATCAACGTCACGGCGGTCAGGACCCAGTCGCGCGCAGGCGTCGCGCACATGGGTTTCACCGTCGAGTTGTCAGGCACCGCGGCTTTGCAGAAAGCCTTGTCCTTGCTGCGCGAAGTGCCGGGAGTCATCAGCGCGCAACGGCGCTAGGCTTCAACAAGCCGCATGTTGCAGTCGGTAGCTGATGCAGCATCTTCGCGTTGGCAGGCGGATGGGCGGCATAGGGAAGGAATCCGGCTGCTTCGTGCCCAATCCGGCCGTTCGCTGTTTCCGGGTTCCACCGGCAGGTAACTGAGTGGTGCGGTCGCTCGACTCAACCCATGACGGACAGGACGTCGGCCTCAACGGACCGTCGATCCAATTTCCTGTAGGGCCGGTTCAGACCTGTGAGCTGCCAGCCGGGTGTTGGTAATTTCAAATCGCTACTGCCTTACCCGCGCACTACCCATGCTAATTTGGTCAGAGAACTTTTGATTTATGTCATGTCATATCGATACTGTTTCTGACACAAGACGGCATTACGGTTACACGCTCATATGCCATATCAGTCAATCTGGGAAGTCCGCGGTGTCCTGACTACATGGACAGGCGTTGCTACTGGTGAGGAGTTGCTCGACTACATCATTGAAGGTCAGGCCAACCCAAGGTTTGATAGAGTAACGTACGCGATCCACGACTTTACCGCCTGTACGGGCACTAAATTCTCCCCCGCAAGCATCGAAGAGCTTGCGGCTATGGATTCCGCTGGTGCGCTTACCAATGACAAGATCAGAATTGGAGTCGTAGCAGATCAGGCTGAGGTTAAGTCGATGGTAAAGGACTATCTTGGCACAGAAATGAGTCCATACCCAGTGCGAATCTTTCCAACCTTAGAAGAGGCGAGAGAGTGGGTTGAAAATCAACAGGGCTAATCCGTCACTCAACCTGAGTGGAAAGATGGTTTTTGCGGCGTCAATGATTGCTGCCGCTACACAGCTGCCTAGGAGCTGAGGGCAGTATCTTCAGTTTGGGTCGGGAACAGTCCTGCAACAGGCCCTCACTAATTAAAAGACAGCTGCCGACCACAACCAGCCAAGGCAACCACAAGAAATCGAGTAAAACGACCGGCAGGTAACTCACCAGACTCTGCCTTTCGAAATATCTGTAGTACCTTGGCCCTGCCTGGTTGTAAGCTCGATCATCGCTGGCTAATTAACCTGAATGAGCGTAGTGTCACAATAACATTAATTGTTGGGAAGCGTCATGGCTAAGCCCCCCCCGCGTAAGCGGCACATCGTGAAACCCGACGCAACGGTGGCAGGGCCTATACCATCGCTGGCGGCAAGCTTTCCCATTATTGGGATCGGCTGTTCGGCCGGCGGGCTCGAAGCATTGGAGAAGTTCCTCGCGCATGTGCCGGCCAGCTGCGGCATGGCCTTCGTTATCGTCCAGCATCTCGCTCCGGAGCACGTCAGCGCACTTCCTGAACTACTGCAGCACCAAACACACATGCCCGTCGTCGAGGTGACCGATGGCATGACGATCGCGCCCGATAGCGTCTATGTGATCCCGCCCAACAAGGATCTGTCACTGCTGCACGACAAACTGCACCTGCTCGATCCCATCGCGCCGCGCGGCCTGCGGCTGCCGATCGACTTATTCCTGCGTTCGCTGGCAGATGATCGCAAGGAAGAGGCCATCGGCGTCATCCTCTCCGGCATGGGTTCCGACGGTGTCTTCGGCCTGCGCGCCATCAAGGAAACGGGGGGGCTGACGCTGGTGCAGGAACCTGTCAGCTCCCAGGCCGACAGCATGCCCCGCTGCGCCATCGAGGCCGGGGTGGCCGACATCATTGCCATACCCGAACAGATGCCGGGGCGCATCGCTGATTGTCTGCACCCTCCCGCTCATCCCTTGCCGCTGGAACAGGCTGCCCCGACGGAAGTCCTGAATGCCCTCGACAAAATCATCATCCTGCTGCGCGAACGCAGCGGCAACGATTTCTCCCTCTACAAGACCAATACCCTGAACCGCCGCATCGAGCGCCGCATGGCTGTGCACCAGATTGCCAGCATCGATGCGTATGCGCAGTACCTGCGCAACAACCCGCCGGAACTCGACCTGCTGTTCAAGGAACTGCTGATCGGCGTCACCAATTTCTTCCGTGACCCCGAGGTGTGGGAACTGCTACGCAGCGAAGCACTGCCGGCGCTGCTGGCCCGGCATCCCGAAGGCAAGGCCTTGCGGGCCTGGGTGGCCGCCTGTTCGACCGGCGAAGAAGCCTATGCGCTGGCAATCGTGTTCAAGGAAGCGCTGGAGCTGGTCAAACCCGAAGCACGCTTCACCCTGCAAATCTACGCTACTGACCTCGATCCGGATGCCATCGACACCGCCCGCAAGGGGTTCTACCCGGCCAACATCGCCGCGGATGTTTCGGTGGAACGGCTGGCACGTTATTTCATTCCCGAAGAAGGCGGCGGTTATCGCATCAGCAAGGACATCCGCGAGATGGTGGTGTTCGCCACCCAGAATGTCGTGTCCGACCCCCCTTTCACCAAGCTCGATATCCTCTCCTGCCGCAACCTGCTGATCTATTTCGGCGCGGCCTTGCAGAAAAAGCTGCTGCCGCTGTTCTATTACGCGCTCAACCGCGGCGGCCTGCTGCTGCTCGGCAGCGCAGAGACCATCGGCAATTACGGCGACCTGTTCGCCCCGCTCGGTCAGCAGGGCAACAAGGCACGCCTTTTCAAACGCCTCGACCAGGCGCTTTCCGTGAATGAACTGGAGTTTCCAGGCAAAGTGATGACTACCCATTCCAGCGAACCATCGCCCATCGAACGCACCGAGAACCTCGGGCTGCTCACCGACCAGTTGATCCAGCAGAACTTCGCCCCGGCGGCCGTGCTGGTGAATGGCGAGGGCGACATCCTCTATTTCAGCGGCCGCACCGGCAAGTATCTGGAGCCCGCCGCCGGCAAGACCAATATCAACATTCACGCGATGGCGCGCGAGGGGCTGCGCGAAGCGCTCACCGGCGTGATCCGGAAGGCGCTCAAGGAGCCGCAGCAGGCCATCCTCATCAACGGCCTGAAGGTCGGCACCAACGGCGGAACGCAGGTCGTCAATCTGGTGGTGCAGGCCATCGACAAACCCGAACCCTTGCACGGACGCGTGCTTGTCGTGTTCAAGGATGTGCCGGCGCCACCCGCCCGGCGCAAGTCGGGCAAGAGCGCGGCGGCGGAGTCGGCCAATGTGCTGATGCAGGAACTGCAGCAGACGCGCGAGGCTTTGCAGGTCACTCACGAGGAAATGCAGACGACGGTGGAAGAGCTCAAGTCGAGCAACGAGGAACTGCAATCCACCAATGAAGAGCTGCAATCGACCAATGAAGAACTGACCACCTCCAAGGAAGAGTTGCAGTCGCTCAACGAGGAACTGCAAACCGTCAATGCCGAACTGCAATCCAAGGTGGATGACCTCACCTGGGTGCAGAACGACATGACCAACCTGCTCAACAGCACGGAAATCGCCACGGTCTTCCTCGACAACGAGATGAATCTGCGCCGCTTCACCACGCATGCGACCAGGCTATTCAAGCTGATTCCCGGCGATGTCGGGCGACCGTTGTCGCACGTTGTCACCGATCTCGATTACCCGCAGCTGAAGGAAGACGCACTCGAAGTGCTGCGCACCCTGGTGTTCCGGGAGAGGGAATCCACCACCCATGACGGCCGCTGGTATCGCGTGCGCATCATGCCCTACCGCACCCAGGAGAACGTGATCGACGGCGTGGTGATCACCTTCACCGACATTACCGAGATCAAGCAACTGGAAGCCACCTTGAGAAAAGGCGGCGCGTAGGAGTCGATCATGGCCAGAATTACGCCCGAGTTGAGTGCGGAAGAACTACGCCGCAAGGCCGAGGAGCAACTGGCGAAGCACCCGGCTGCCCCGCGCACCGGCGAGTCTGACATGCAACGCCTGCTGCACGAATTGCAGGTGCATCAGATCGAGCTGGAGATGCAGAACGGTGAGCTGCGCGAAGCAGAGGAGCTATTGCGCAAGCTGTCCCTGGCGGTCGAGCAAACGCCGCACAGTATTGTCATCACCGACCTGCAGGGGAACATCGAGTTCGCCAATACGGCCTACACCACCAGCTCGGGATATGCCCTTGACGAAGTACTAGGCAAGAATCCGCGCTTTCAGCAGTCCGGCCAGACGCCACGCGAAACCTACATCGACCTCTGGCAAACCTTGCAGCGCGGGGAAAACTGGCAGGGCGAGTTCATCAACCGGCGCAAGAACGGCGAAATCTATATCGAGCATGAAATCATCGCGCCAGTGCGCCAGGCCGACGGTCGTATCACCCACTACATCGGCATCAAGGAAGATGTCACCGAGCACAAGAAATCAGACAACATTCGCGAGTTTCTGGCGCAAACCAGTGCCGGAACCACGAGTGAAACCTTCTTCCGGCAACTGGCCGGCCACCTCGCCGCGTGCCTGGACATGTTCTATGTCTGTATCGACCGACTGGAGGGGGATGGTCTGACCGCCAGAACGCTGGCGGTCTGGTGCGACGACCATTACGAGGATAACGTCAGCTATGCCCTGAAAGACACGCCCTGCGGCGATGTCGTCGGCAAGGAAGTCTGCTGCTTCCCCGCCAGCGTGTGCGCCTTCTTTCCTAGAGACCAGGTGTTGCAGGACCTACGGGCAGAAAGTTACATAGGCACAACGCTCTTCAGCCATACCGGGCAGCCGATCGGGCTGATTGCCGTAATCGGCAGGCAAGCGCTCAATAACCGGCCGTTTGCCGAATCCATCCTGAAGCTGGTGGCCTTGCGTGCGGCGGGCGAACTGGAGCGGCTGATGGCGGAAGATCAGCTCAAGGAGGCCATGGCCGAACTTGAGCGCCATCGTTCCCACCTGGAAACCCTGGTTGAAGCACGCACTGCCGAACTGAATCTCGCCAAGGAAGCGGCCGAAGCCGCCAACATTTCGAAGAGCGCCTTTCTCGCCAACATGAGCCACGAGATTCGCACGCCGTTGAATGCGATTACCGGCATGTCACATCTGATCCGTCGGGCCGGCTTGACACCCGAGCAGGTGGAACGTCTCGACAAGCTGGAAGCCGCCGGCGAGCACCTGCTCGGCATCATCAATGCCATTCTCGACCTGTCCAAGATCGATGCCGGCAAGTTTGAACTGGAAGAAACCTCCCTTCGGGTGGAAAGTCTGCTTGGCAACGTCGCCTCAATGCTGCAAGAACGGGCACAAGCCAAACATCTGCATCTGCGCATCGATGCACGCAACTTACCGACAAACTTGCTGGGTGACCCCACCCGACTGCAACAAGCCCTGCTCAATTACGCCACCAACGCCATCAAGTTCACCGAGCAAGGCGCCGTCACCCTGCGCGCTAGGACTGTTGAAGAAACTGCGGTGGATGTCCTTGTCCGTTTCGAAGTCGAGGATACCGGGATCGGCATCGATCCGGCCACTCTGCCCAAGCTGTTTGCTGCCTTTGAGCAGGCGGATAACACCACGACCCGTCAATACGGCGGCACGGGTCTTGGACTGGCCATCACAAAGAAGCTTGCCCACCTGATGGACGGAGATGCCGGTGCCGACAGTACTCCCGGTGTGGGCAGCACCTTCTGGTTCACCGTCCGACTCAAGAAGGGAACATTGCCATTGTCAGCGTCGGCAAGTCTATCCGGGGAAAATGCCGAGGCTGTGCTTCTGCGTGACTATGCGGGCCGCCGCATCCTGCTAGCTGAAGACGAACCGATCAACCGTGAGATCAGCCTGATGATGCTTGATGACATCGGACAGGTAGTGGATGTTGCCGAAGACGGTATCCAAGCGGTCGAGCTTGTCACAAATAATGCCTACGACCTGATTCTGATGGACATGCAGATGCCGCAGATGGACGGACTTGATGCCACACGCGCAATCCGCCAGTTGCCCAACGGCGTCTCAGTGCCCATCCTTGCCATGACAGCGAATGCTTTCGCGGAAGACAAGGCGCGCTGCTTCAAGGCGGGCATGAATGACTTCATCATGAAGCCAGTCAAACCGCCACTGTTGTTCGAGACTTTGCTGCGGTGGTTTTCAACACCCCGTGCCTGAGCATTCAATCGGCCGATGTTGCTGACCGGATTTATGTTGTAGCAGCCATTGGGTATGCATATATCCGGTGTCGGGTTTGGGTTGGGAGTTTGCGTTCGCCAGTCAGGAAAGCGGACTTTCACCGCCGCGCTGGCCTGAAGGTCCGCTGACCGCAGAACACCTGTCGCGCATCCAGCGAGGTCTGTACGGCAGCTCAGGCCGAGGTGCTTCCGTAAGACTTCTGTCGGGTTTCAGAGTGAAGCGGACCGCTGAGTGGCAGCTTTAGCGAATTGGTGACCGCCTGCTTCTGGCCGATTGAAGACCGACCGACGCATCCGAGCCGGACTGCCATTCCGCCCTTGACGCTTCACCCGGCGGTTTTCAGGGATGTCCTTGGTTGGCGACCATGTCTTGCCAATACAGGATTCTGGTTCCGCTGCCCTGTTGCCCGCCAAAGGCGGCGATGGCCCTGGCGAGTGTCTCCACCGGGATCGACCGGTACCTGGCAAGGGGGCCAGCCAGAAGAGTGTCGACCGCGGGCAGCAGAGGGAACAGCATGGATTCGGCCCATCTTCTATTGGCTCGCGCGGCGACGATCATGCCGGGGCGATAGATGCCAAGGTCGGCGAAGCCCAAGGTCTTGAGCGCGTCTTCCGTCCGGCCCTTGAGCCGGGCATAGAAGACCTTTGATCCGGCATCGGCATTTGCGGCGGAGAGATAGGCGAAGCGTGTTGCGCCGGCCGCGAGGCCCGCTTTGGCGAATGCCAGGACTAAGTCGTGGTCGATGCGGGTCATCGCGGCCTCGGAGCCGGCGATCTTGATCGTCGTGCCGAAAGTGCAGTAGCAATCATCGACCTTCAGGCCGTCGAAGCCGGCGGCCAGGTTTTCAAAATCGACGACGCGATCTTCCAGCTTGCGGTGGCGCAGGCCCGTCGTGCGACGGCCCAAGGTAACGATCTTGCCGTAGCGCGGATCGTCAAGCAGTAGCGGCAGGAGCTTTTGCCCTGTCGCTCCGCTGGCGCCGAGAAGAGCCGCGGTTCGCACCTCAGGCGATCCGTGCGGAGAGGCGCGCCAGGTGCAGGCGCGGCAGGGCGGCGCGCAGGCGCTCGGGATGCGCCGAGGCGTGCAGGTGCAGGCGCCCGGAGCCGTGGGCAAGTCGTCCGG
>CAZZLB010000135.1:0-2370 GCA_964654655.1 uncultured Rhodoferax sp.
TCGACATCCTGCGCTCACACCGGCCCAAGTACATCCTGATCCTGGCTGGCGACCACATCTACAAGATGGATTACGCCGACCTGATTGCTGATCACGTGGCTCAAGGTGCGCGCTGCACCGTTGCCTGCATCGAAGTGCCGCTGGCCGAGGCCAGTGCCTTTGGCGTCATGGCCATTGACGCCGAGCGCCGGGTTGTACGCTTTGACGAGAAGCCACAGCACCCTGCGCCTATGCCGGGCAAGAGCGACCATGCGCTGGCCAGCATGGGGATTTACGTGTTCGACGCCGAATACCTCTACGAGGCGCTGAAAGCCGACGCAGCCCTGGAGGGATCGAGCCGTGATTTCGGCAAGGACCTGATCCCGGCCATCGTCGCACGCGGTGAAGCGGTGGCCCATCCCTTCGGCCTGTCCTGCGTCAAAAGCTCGGCCAAGGCACCGGCATACTGGCGTGACGTCGGAACGATCGACGCTTATTGGGCGGCGAACCTCGATCTCACGCGAACTGTCCCCGATCTCGATATGTACGACCGCGAGTGGCCGATCTGGACCTATCAGGAGCAGTTGCCACCGGCCAAGTTCGTTTTCAACGACGACGGGCGGCGCGGCATGGCGGTCGACTCCCTGGTGTCGGGGGGCTGCATTATTTCTGGCACGCTGGTGCGCCGCTCCGTGCTGTTCTCCAAGGTGCGGCTGCATTCCTACAGCCAGGTTGAGGAATCGGTGCTGTTGCCGCAGGTGGAAGTGGGCCGAGGCTGCCATCTGCGCAAGGTCGTGCTCGACAAGGGTTGCCGCATTCCCGACGGTATGAACATCGGACTGGACCCGGCTGAAGACGCGCGTCGCTTCTTCCGTACCGAGCAGGGCGTGGTGCTTGTCACGCGCCCGATGCTGGAGCGCCTGGCAGAAAAGGCAGCAGATTGGGAAGTGACGCGGTGAAAGTTCTTTACGTCTGCACCGAACTCTACCCGCTGCTGAAGACCGGAGGTCTGGCCGACGTGGGCGCGGCACTGCCGGCCGCGCTGCAGGCGATGGGCTGCCATGTGCGCTTGCTGTTGCCGGCGTTCGCGTCGATTGCAGCCGGTGTACGCGCCGATGCACCTGCGCTGCGCCTGCCAGTCGATGGTGGCCCGGACGTGCTGCGCACTCTGGAGCAGTCACCGATGCTTGTTCCCGGCCATGTGATCGAAAGCGGTCTGCCGGTTTACCTGCTCCATGCCCCGGCGCTGTACCAGCGCGAGGGTGGGCCGTACCAGGATGCGACTGGCCAGGACTGGAGTGACAACGCTGCGCGCTTTGCTCTGCTGAGTTGGGCCGCTGCGGCACTCGGGCAAGGCGCTGACCCACACTGGCAGCCCGACGTGGTACATGCGCACGACTGGCATGCCGGTCTGGCCCCGCTGTACTTGCAGTTGCTGGCCGGCGCCGGACCAGTCACGCCCAGCGTGTTCACCATCCACAACCTGGCTTACCAGGGCTTGTTTGGCGCCTGCCTTTGCGCAGAACTCGGCGTACCCGAGGCCGCGTTCACCATCAACGGCGCAGAGTTTCACGGGCAGCTTTCCTTCATGAAGGCCGGCCTGCAGTTTGCCAACGCCATCACCACTGTCAGCCCGCGCTACGCGCAGGAGATCATGACGCCAGAACAGGGCTGCGGCCTGGACGGCGTGCTGCGCGCACGCCGCGACCATGTCAGCGGAATCCTGAACGGCGTTGACTACGAGATCTGGAACCCGGCCACCGACCCATTGCTCAACGCCCGCTTTGATGTCAAGCGCATGAGCGGCAAGGCGCGCGTCAAACGTGCCCTGCAGCGCCGGCTGGGACTGGAGGACCGTCCCGACGCGCTGTTGTTTGCAGCGGTGACGCGCCTGAGCGAACAAAAGGGTCTGCACCTGCTGCCTGCCATGTTGCCGGAACTGATCGCCCGGGGTGGCCAACTGGTGATACTGGGCAGTGGCGATGCTGGCATTGAAGCCATCCTGCGCGAAGCGCTGGAGAGCCACCCGGGGCAAACCGCGCTGCGCACTGGCTACGACGAGACCTTGGCGCACCGCATCATCGCCGCAGCCGACGTGCTGCTGGTGCCCTCACGCTTCGAGCCCTGTGGGCTGACCCAGTTGTACGCCCTGCGCTACGGCTCGCTGCCACTGGTGCACGCTGTGGGTGGGCTGGCCAGCACGGTCACCGACTGCAGTCTGGAAGCGCTTGACGATGAAAGCGCCAGCGGATTTGCGTTCCATGAATACAGTGCCGGTGGCCTGCTGGGCGCCATGCACCGCGCCTTTGCGCTGCGGCGCCGTCCAGCCGAATGGGCAACCGTGCAGCGCCACGCCATGCAGCAACGTTTTGACTGGCAGCAACCAGCGCG
>CAZZLB010000135.1:2470-7307 GCA_964654655.1 uncultured Rhodoferax sp.
CAACCGTGCAGCGCCACGCCATGCAGCAACGTTTTGACTGGCAGCAACCAGCGCGTGCCTACCGTGCGCTGTACCAGCGTTTGCAATTGAGAGTGCCGTAAATCATGACCATCCCGAGCGTCATCGCGAGGCCTTCAGGCCGTGGCGATCCATACAGCCGAACTTCCTGGATTGCCGCGCCCTTCGGGCTCGCAATGACAAGTTCCAGGTCCATGAACCGCAGGGCCACGCCTGCCCCTCTTATTCCTGCCTGAGTCACTTTCCCCCGGAGTTTGTCAATGCCCACCGTTCAGCCTTTTCAGTTTGATCAGCCCACCAACACCATCGATGCATTGCGCAGGTCGATCTCCAATCGACTGGTGTACCAGGTTGGCAAGGACGTGCGCTCGGCAACCAAGCGCGACTGGCTGTTTGCCATTTTTTACGCCTTGCGCGACCGCACCATGGACCGCTGGCGCGCCAGCCTGAATGCGGCTGAGGACGGAGACTGCAAACGTGTTTATTACCTCTCGATGGAGTTCCTGCCGGGGCGCATGCTGACCAACGCGCTGATGGCACTGGGCATCTACGAAGAGACCAGGACCGCGTGCTCACAACTCGGTGCCGACTTTGATGCGATCACGGATCTGGAGGCTGACCCTGGCCTGGGCAATGGCGGCCTGGGCCGCCTGGCGGCTTGCTTTATGGACTCTATTGCCAGCGTCGGACTGCCCGGCATGGGATACGGCATCCGATACGACTTCGGCATGTTTGCGCAGCGCATCGTTGACGGCCGACAGGTGGAAGAGCCGGACGGCTGGCTGGTCAACGGCAACCCCTGGGAGTTCATGCGCCCCGAGTTCAGCCACACCGTGCGCTTTGGTGGACGCCTGACGACCGAGAACGGCGTCGTGCAATGGGTTGACACGGATGACGTCATCGCCACAGCCTACGACAGCGGGGTGCCGGGCTACGAGTTGACTTCGGTCTCGACGCTGCGTCTGTGGTCAGCGCGCGCCACCAGCGTGATCAATCTGGACGCCTTCAACAAAGGCGACTACATGCGCGCGGTCGAAGCCAAGAACGAATCCGAAAACGTTTCCCGCGTGCTTTACCCGGACGACAGCACGGACCATGGCAAGGAGTTGCGCCTGCGTCAGGAGTACTTCTTCGTCAGCGCCTCCTTACAGGACATGTTGCGCCGCTACCTGCGCAGCCACAGCGGCTTCGACGCGCTGGCCGACAAGGTAGCGATCCATCTCAACGACACACACCCGGCGCTGGCGGTGCCGGAACTGATGCGCCTGCTGGTGGACCAGCACCGGCTGGACTGGGACACCGCCTGGTCACTGTGCTGCCGCATCTTCAGCTATACCAACCACACGCTGATGCAGGAAGCGCTGGAAACCTGGTCGGTGGATCTGATGGGCCGATTGCTGCCACGCCACCTGCGCATCATCTATGACCTGAACGCACGCTTTCTGGCCAGCCTGCACGAGAGCCACCCGGGTGATCCGGACCTGCTGCGACGCGTATCACTCATTGAGGAGAACGGACACCGGCGCGTGCGCATGGCTTACCTTTGTCTGCTGGCCAGCCACAAGATCAACGGTGTCTCGGCGCTGCACAGCGAACTGATGGTGCAGACCATCTTCACCGATTTCGCACGACTGTTCCCCGAACGCTTCTGCAACAAGACCAATGGCATCACGCCAAGGCGCTGGCTGGCGCAGGCGAACCAGCCGCTGGCCCGATTGATTGACGACAGGATTGGTCGCGAATGGCGCCGCCATCTGGGTCAGCTTGCCCAGTTGCGACCGCTCGCCAGCGAACCTGAGTTCAACAACGCGGTGCGGCTGACCAAGCAGCAGAACAAGCGCCGTCTGGCTGACTACATCGCGCGCGAACTTGGCATCCGGGTCGACCCCGAGAGTCTGTTTGACGTGCAGGTCAAGCGCATGCACGAGTACAAGCGCCAGTTGCTCAACCTGCTGCATGTGATCAGTCGCTACCACCAGATCCTGGCCAATCCGCAGGCAAACTGGGTGCCGCGCACGGTGATCTTTGCCGGCAAGGCGGCTTCGGCCTACTACATGGCCAAACAGGTGATACGCCTGATCAATGACGTCGCCAACGTCATCAATGCCGACCGTATTGTTGGCAACCGGCTCAAGCTGGTCTTCATCCCGAACTATCGGGTGACCTTGGCCGAGATGATCATCCCGGCGGCCGACCTGTCGGAGCAAATCTCGATGGCTGGCACCGAAGCCTCGGGTACCGGCAACATGAAGTTCGCCCTCAATGGCGCGCTGACCATTGGCACCTGGGATGGCGCCAACATCGAAATCGCCGAGAACGTGGGAATGGACAACATCTTCATCTTCGGCAACCGCACACAGCAGGTCGCCGAGTTGCGCGCCCACGGCTACCAGCCGCGCCGCTACTACGACAACAACTACGAACTCAAGACCGCGATTGACCGCATCGCCGATGGCGCTTTTTCACCGGACGAGCCACAACGCTACCAGGACGTCACACGCAACCTGCTGGAGTCGGACTATTACCAGTTGCTGGCAGATTTTCCGGACTATCTGGCAGCGCAGCAGCGCGTCGATGCGCTGTACCGGCGTCCATCCGAGTGGACCCGCCAGGCGATCCTGAACATCGCAGCCATGGGACCGTTTTCATCGGACCGCACGATTGGCGAATACGCCAGTGAAATCTGGAATGTGCAGCCGCTGCTCGTTGACAAGGCGCCTGCAACGCACAACCCGAACAACTAAGCCGGCACGGCGTCGAGTGTCAGTACAGTATCGGCCTGAAACAGTTGCAGCGCCAACTGCACGGCGTCGGCGGCAAGCAGCCGCAGGCACCAGGCGTCGACACACGACTGCGCCACCGCCTGGGGCTCAAAAGCCAGACGCGGCAAGACCTGGGCCAGCACGGACGACGACACGCCTGCGGCCGAGAGCGCGGCAGCGAACTGGCTGGCAGCCGTGCCCATCCGGAAGGCGTTGATATTGGCTTTGATAATGCGTTCGCCCTTGCTTGCAAAGAGCGTCTGTATCTGCTTTTCGAGTGACTCCACCGACAATGGCAACTGCGAGGCAGCAGCGCCCAGCACCACCATGTTCTGCGCCTTCACGGCGCCGGCCTTGGTCGCCAGCCGGGTCGCATCCAGCGCCACCAGATGCGGCACCGAGAACAATACCTTGTACAGGGCTTCGTGCTGCGGGTAGGCGTCCACATTCTCCAAAGGCGTGACGTCACTCACGATCCAGCCGTCAGGGCGCAGCAACTGCGCGTAGCGCAAGGCTTCCATGGGTTCCACCGACAGCACCAGACTGGCTGAGCCGTTGGCAATCAGGTCGCTGGCCACCGGTTTGTCGGAGATGCGCACAAAGGCAGAGACCGCGCCGCCGCGCTGAGCCATGCCATGCACTTCGGACTGCTTGAAATACAGGCCAGCCTCGTGCACCGCGTGATCAATCACCCAGGCAATCGACAGCACACCCTGGCCACCAACGCCGCAAAGCACCAGGTCGTAGTTCATTCTGCTTGCTCCTCACAGGCGCGCTTGTAGAGCTTGATCTGCTTGGCATAGGTAACACAGGCGCGCCGGGCAATGATGACCGACAGACCCTTGTAGGGCAGTTCCTCGTTGATGATGGCCAGCGTCTGGTCCTTGCGGTTGGGCAGCGGCACGACAATGCGGATGTGCTCGCGTGGCACACCCAGGCCAGCCACCAGATCAACCACTTCTTCATCGGTTGCCATGGTCGGCTGTCCGCCGGTCATGGCCACAATGCTGTTGTCCAGGATAAAGACCTTGATATTGGTGTTGTCACGCGCCGCGTCCAGCAGCGGCGCCATGCCCGAGTGCGTGAAGGTACCGTCGCCGATCACGCACAGCGAGGGCGTCATGCCCGTGTGCGCCGCGCCTATGGCCATGCCGATGGAAGAACCCATGCACAGGCAGGAGTGGATGGCGTTGTAGGGATGCAGGTAACCCAGCGTGTAGCAGCCGATGTCACCCATCACCCGCACACCCGGACCGTACTGGCTCAGGACCTGGTTGATGGCGATGTAGGCGTCGGTGTGCGGGCACTTGTCACACAGACGCGGCGGCCGACCGACCAGCACATCGGACAGGCCTTCGATCTGCAGTGACACAGCCACCGGCAGGCCAAAGCAGCGCCGGATCGTGTCCTGGGTCAACTCGCCGATGCGCGGCAGGGCGCCGGTGAGCTTGCCGTGAATGGGCCGCTCACGCATCAGACCCAGCGCGCTCACATAGCGCTCGATGAACGGATAGCCTTCTTCGACAACCCAGACCTCACTGGAGGCGTCAAGCAACTGGCGTATCTTCTTCACCGGCAGCGGATAGACACCGATTCGCAGCAGGTTGTAGCCCTCCAGCGCATCGCCCATCGCCTCTTTCAGGTAGTTCCAGCCCAGACCGCTGACCAGGATGCCGGGTTTGCCGTTGCCGCGCAGCGTCAGCGCGTTGCCGGCCTGGTTTTCCGAGTAATCCTGCAGGGCCGCTTGCTTGTCCACCAGCTTCGCATAGGCCTTGCGCGCGTTGACCGGCAAGAGCGTGAAGCGGCTCGAGTCTTGAACATAGTCGGGAAGGTTCTGCGCGCGGGGCGGGGCCAGCGTCACAGCCGCGCGGCTGTGCGCCAGACGCGTTACCAGACGCAGCAGCACCGGCACCTGCAGCCGCTCCGACAACTCGAAGGCCTCCCGGGTGAAGTCGTAGCACTGCTGCTGGTCGCCCGGCTCCAGACAGGGCACCATGGCGAAATCGGCAAAGTAGCGCGAGTCCTGCTCGTTTTGCGAGCTGTGCATGGACGGATCG
>CAZZLB010000136.1:0-7296 GCA_964654655.1 uncultured Rhodoferax sp.
TCCCGGATCTGCAGCCCGGTGGTGCCGGCTTCGCCATCAATGAATATCTTTTGCATTGACTTGTTCCCGATCAATAGGTCTGGCAGTGCCGTGTAAGAATGACTAAAGTTTGGTGCATTGCAGCATGATACAGTCTGGCACTGCGTTGTCCAGTGCCCGCTGCAGAGCATCGAAGTTTTGTCGTGGGGAGAGACCTTCCGTTCTATCCCCAACTGATTAGGAAATTTTATGAAAATTCACGAATACCAAGGCAAGGAGATCTTGCGTCAATTTGGTGTGCCGGTGCCGCGTGGCATTGCTGCATTCACGGTCCAGGAAGCGGTAGAAGCCGCGCAGAAGCTGGGCGGCCCGGTGTGGGTCGTCAAAGCGCAGATTCACGCAGGAGGTCGCGGCAAGGGCGGCGGCGTCAAACTGGCACGTTCCATCGATGAAGTCAGGAAACTGGCGGGCGAGATTCTGGGCATGCAGCTGGTCACACACCAGACCGGAGCGGCGGGCCAGAAAGTGCGTCGTCTCCTGATTGAAGATGGCGCCGACATCAAGAAAGAATACTATGTGTCGGCCGTGACCGACCGCGCCAGCCAGCGTGTTGCCTTGATGGCATCCTCCGAAGGCGGCATGAACATTGAAGAAGTGGCGCATGCCACGCCCGAGAAGATCATCAAGGCCTTCGTCGATCCGGCCACCGGTCTGACCACCGCGCAGGCCACCGAATTGGCCAACGGTATCGGTGTTCCGCCTGGATCCACGGCACAGGCTGTGGATGTGCTGCAAAAGCTCTACAAGGTGTACATGGACACCGATGCTTCGCTGGTGGAAATCAACCCCCTGATTCTGGAAGGCAATGGCAACATCAAGGCACTGGACGCCAAGTTCAACTTTGATTCCAACGCACTGTACCGGCACCCCGAGATCGTTGCCTACCGGGATCTCGACGAAGAAGATGCGGCCGAAATTGAGGCCAGCAAGTTCGATCTGGCCTATATCAGCCTGGACGGCAACATCGGCTGCCTGGTCAATGGCGCCGGTCTGGCGATGGCGGCCATGGACACGATCAAACTGTTTGGCGGAGAGCCGGCCAACTTTCTCGATGTGGGCGGCGGCGCCACACCTGAAAAAGTCACAGAAGCCTTCAAGATCATGCTCAAGAACAAGAACGTGAAAGCGATTCTGGTCAACATCTTCGGTGGCATCATGAAATGCGACACCATCGCCACCGGTGTGGTTGCCGCATGCAAGGCCACCAATCTCAATGTGCCGCTGGTGGTACGCATGAAGGGCACCAACGAGGAATTGGGCAAGAAGATCCTGGCCGACTCCGGCCTGCCCATCATCAGCGCCGACACCATGGCCGATGCGGCGCAAAAAGTGATCGCCGCTGTTCAGTCATAAACCTTGGAAGTGAATCATGTCCATTCTCATCAATAAAGACACCAAAGTCATCACCCAGGGTATCACTGGCAAGACCGGCCAATTCCACACCGAGAAGTGCCAGGAATACGCCAACGGCAAGAACTGTTTTGTTGCCGGCGTCAACCCCAAGAAGGCTGGCGAGTCGATTTTCAGCATACCAATCTATGCTTCCGTCAAGGAGGCTGCACAAGCAACTGGCGCCACGGTATCGGTGATCTATGTGCCACCCGCTGGTGCCGCGGCAGCGATTTGGGAAGCGGTCGAAGCCAATCTGGATCTGGCGATTTGCATCACGGAAGGTATTCCGGTACGTGACATGCTCGAAGTCTGCAACAAGATGCGGGCCAGGGAAGCCGCCGGTGGCAAGAAGACGCTGCTGCTGGGCCCCAACTGCCCGGGCATCATTACGCCCGACGAGATCAAGATCGGCATCATGCCTGGACACATTCACCGCAAGGGCCGCATTGGTGTGGTTAGCCGCTCGGGCACTTTGACCTATGAAGCCGTGGCGCAATTGACTGAAATCGGTCTGGGCCAGTCTACTGCAGTGGGCATTGGCGGTGACCCTATCAATGGCCTCAAGCACATCGACGTCATGCGCGCCTTCAACGACGATCCCGATACCGATGCCGTCATCATGATCGGCGAAATCGGTGGTCCGGACGAAGCCGATGCAGCGCGTTGGTGCAAAGCCAACATGAAGAAGCCCATTGTCGGCTTTATCGCTGGCGTCACTGCAC
This sequence comes from uncultured Rhodoferax sp., assembly GCA_964654655.1. Classification (GTDB taxonomy): domain Bacteria; phylum Pseudomonadota; class Gammaproteobacteria; order Burkholderiales; family Burkholderiaceae_C; genus Rhodoferax. The sequence goes on from CAZZLB010000136.1 coordinate 2,154, forward strand.
CTGCAGGCAAGCGCATGGGCCACGCCGGCGCTCTGATTTCGGGTGGTGCCGACACCGCGGAAGCCAAACTGGCGGTCATGGAAGAATGTGGCTTCAAGGTTACGCGAAACCCATCCGAAATGGCAAAATTGCTGAAAGCTCTGCTCTAGGTTCCTCCGAGGAACCCCGGACGGTCAGTTGACCGTTACACTTCCGATCAACAAGAAGCGCTCCAGACACCATGTTTGGGCGCTTCTTCCATTAGCAACACAGGAGCATGCAGATGGAATTGCTGCAAAGCGTTGACTTCTGGATCGGTCTGCTCAAGATTGTCTGGATCAATATCATTCTGTCGGGCGACAACGCGGTGGTGATTGCCCTGGCGGCACGATCACTGCCGCCTAATCAACAACGCAAGGCCGTGTTTTTTGGCTCAGGCGCAGCAGTGGTGCTGCGAATTGCGTTGACGGTGGTGGCCGCCAAACTCCTGGAAATGTCTTACCTGCAGATCGTCGGAGGCCTCTTGCTGCTGTGGATTGGCGTTCAACTACTGGGTGAAGAAGAGGAAGAAAAAGGAACTGGAAAGGAACACGGCAGCCTCATGGCAGCCGTACGCACCATACTGATTGCCGATCTGGTGATGAGTCTGGACAATGTCATTGCTGTCGCGGCGGCAGCCAAAGGCAGCATGGTGCTGTTGGTCATGGGCCTGGCGATCAGCATTCCACTGGTGATTTTCGGTAGCACACTCATGATCAAGCTGATGGAGCGTTTCCCCATCATCGTGACGCTTGGCGCCGCACTGATTGGATGGGTTGGTGGCGAAACCATTGTCAGTGATGTGGCTGTAAAGGGCTTGCTCGTAGCTTATCCCTGGTTGCACTACCTTGCTGCAGCTAGCGGAGCTGGTTTGGTACTCGGACTGGGACGCCTTCTTCAGCAACGCGACGGCAAGGAATTGCCGACAATCAACTGATGCATGCTTCGGCGAACACCATGCGAATCACCTGGAAATAGAGTTGGGCACAAAATGAATTACATGTTCTGTTCGCTCACCCACCCCGGTCGGTCCCGCAGCAACAACGAAGACTCCGTCACTTTTGACGACGCAACTGGCGTGGGTGTACTTGCTGATGGCATGGGGGGCTATAACGCGGGTGAAATTGCCAGCAGCATGGCGACTTCGCTGATCAAGACAGAATTGACACATTGGCTTTCCAAGACAAGTGGCGAGCAAGCCAGCAGTCGAGAGGTCAGGCGTGCAATGGAGACCTCGGTTGACAATGCCAATCACTCGATCTACACAGCATCGCGTACAAATCCGGCGTATTCAGGCATGGGAACGACACTTGTCGTCGGCGTTTTTCACGGGGCAAAACTGGTATTGGGGCATGTCGGAGATTCCCGCTGCTATCGCCTGCGCGGCGACCAGTTCCTGCAAGTCACCAAAGATCACTCCCTGCTACAGGAGCAAATGGATGCGGGCATATTGACGCCAGCACAAGCCGCGTTGTCACCGTTAAAAAACCTCGTGACCCGAGCCATCGGGGTAGAGGACGAGGTAATGCTTGAGGTCAACGAACTGCACGTGGAGATTGGCGATATTTACCTGATGTGCACGGATGGTTTGTCTGACATGATCGACGACACTGCCATCGGCGGTATTTTGAGGAATGTCTCACCTTTGACGCAAATGGCCGATGAATTGGTCGCACTGGCAAACAGGAACGGCGGACGCGATAACATCACTGTCCTGCTGACGCAGGCGGTGAGCGCCCGTGAAAAGAGCGGCCTGATGTCAAGATGGCTGGGGAAACATTGAATTCATGAAAGCATCCATAGTCAGGTTCAGTAACAGGAGTCAGTCATGCCGAAAATGATTGTTTCGATCGACGGCGTAGTAATCAAGGAAGTTCACTTGACCAAGGACCGGACAACCTTGGGACGGCGGCCTTACAACGATATCGTGATTGACAATCTCGCCATCAGTGGTGAGCACGCAGTACTGCAGCTGTCTGGCAGCGAAGTTCATCTGGAAGATCTTAATAGTACCAACGGGACCTATGTCAACGGAAAGGCTGCCAAGAAGCAGTTGCTGCGAAACGGCGACCTGATCGAGGTCGGCAAGTACAAGATCAAATTTTTCAGCGACGCTCCCGATGACGCACCCAGATCGACTCCTGCGAGCTTGACGGGTGACGCGACAAATGTTCCTCAGGCTGCCATCAAGGTGCTCTCGGGCGCAGCGGCCGGGCGCCAGGTGCAACTGACCAAACCTGTCACGACGATCGGCAAACCCGGGATCGCGGTGGCGGCCATCACGCGTCAGCAGCATGGCTTTGTGATCCATGTAGAAGGTGCTGGCAACCCCGCTCTCAATGGGAAACCGTTGGGTACCGAACCTGTTCCACTGAAAAACGGCGACCTGATTGAGTTAGCAGGTGCACAAATGCAGTTTATTGAATCCTGACTGTCTTGCGACACGACATTCGGCCCATTGCACCTGCGCCAGGAGTTTTCCCTATGGATGAAGTGACACAACCAGCAGCGCTGACCAGCCTGTCCGAGCGCAGCGGGATCCAGTTTGAGGTGCTTTTCTACAAACAACTTCAACAAGTCACAGCGCGCATCCACGAAACCGAAAATCTTGAACAGATCATGCTGGATGCGAGCCAGGATATATGCCGGCTGTTCAATGCAGATCGCCTTACTCTGTACGCCGTCAACGAAGACCGTAGTGCCATCGTCTCGAAGGTCAAGACAGGCTTGAAAAGCAGCCGGGAACTCAAGCTGCCGATCTCGCCGCAAAGCATTGCCGGCTATGCAGCTGTCAGCAAACAGTTGGTCAGTATTGCCGACGTCTATGACGACCAGGCTCTCAAGAGGATCCACCCGGCGCTGACTTTTCTGAAGGAAGTTGACAAGCGCTCGGGGTACCGGACTCGCCAGATGCTGGCAGCCCCGATTCTTGAGGGTGACATCCTGCATGGCGTGTTGCAGATCATCAACAACAAGAGCAACCAGGCGTTCAACGAACTTGAAGTTGAGGGCGTCTCCCAGCTTTGCAAGACACTTGCCATCGCCATCCGGCAACGGGTTCAAAAGGCTGCCGAAAATTTGCGACGAAGGGCCACCAAGTTCGATGGCCTTGTGTCTGAAGGCATCATGACGGCTGACGAATTGGCGCAGTGCCTGCTGGCCGCGCGCAATGAAGGCAAACCGGTCGAACAGTTGCTGATTGAGCAATACAAGGTGCAGCCTGCACAAATCGGGCCGTCACTGGCCAAGTTTTTTGGTGTCCCCTACGAGGCAATGGGCACGACGATCATCAGATCCGAGGCACTGCACGGCTCCTTGAAACGTGAGTTTCTTGAAGAACAAGGCTGGATCCCTCTCGAGGAATCGCCCGAAGGCCTGGTCATCATGTGCACTGACCCTGAGGCCGTACGCAACTCCCGTGTCGTGCCGCAGGTTTTCCCACGCATGACTCGTTTTGCCTACCGTGTTACGACCCAGTTCGAGTTTACCCAGACACTTGCGCAAATATTCAGCGGGAGCATGGAGGGCAGCACGATCAACGAATTGCTGGCCGACATGGACGTTGGTGCGCTCGATGACGGCAGTAACGACGATTCGCTGGAGTCTGCGGCCGCAGACAACGAGCTGGTCAAGTTCGTCAACAAGGTCATCATCGACGCCTACCAGCAAAAAGTCTCCGACATCCACATCGAGCCCATGCCCGGCAAGCTCAAGACCGGTATTCGTTTCCGGATCGACGGCACGCTGCAACCCTATATCGAGGTGCCAGCGCATTTCCGACAAGCCATGGTGACCCGTCTGAAGATCATGTGCGACCTCGACATATCCGAGCGTCGCAAACCGCAGGACGGCAAGATCAAGTTCAAGAAATACGGCCCATTGGACATTGAGCTGCGTGTAGCCACCATTCCTTCGGCTGGCGGCGTCGAAGACGTGGTGATGCGCATCCTGGCCGCTGGCGAGCCGATTCCGCTGGACAAACTGGGGCTTACGCCGCACAACAAGGAACGGGTCATCCGGACCATTGAAAAGCCTTATGGGCTGTTCTATGTGTGCGGTCCCACCGGATCCGGCAAGACGACGACCTTGCATTCGATCCTGAAGCATTTGAATACGCCAGACACCAAGATCTGGACGGCAGAGGATCCGGTTGAAATAACGCAAAAAGGATTGCGTCAGGTGCAGATCAACCGCAAGGCCGGCATCGACTTCGCACTCGTCATGCGCGCCTTCCTGCGGGCCGATCCCGACATCATCATGGTCGGCGAGTCACGCGACAAGGAAACCGTGGCCATGGGTGTCGAGGCTTCGCTGACCGGACACCTGGTGTTCTCGACGCTGCATACCAATTCGGCGCCAGAATCCATCACGCGGCTATTGGACATGGGCATGGATCCCTTCAACTTCGCCGATGCACTGCTGGGTATCCTGGCACAACGCCTGGCAAAGAAGCTCTGTGACTGCAAAGAATCGTATATTCCCGGCGAACAGGAATTGCAACAGTTTGCTGCCGAATACGCCGAAGAACTGAGCCACTCTGCAGCCTGGACCAGCGATTACGCCGGGGAAACCAGAAAACTGATCGAAAGCTGGGAAAAGACTTACGCCCAGGATGGCCAAATCCGGTTCTACCGCCATGTTGGTTGCGACAAATGCAACCTGACCGGCTACAAAGGTCGGATCGGGCTACACGAATTATTGATTGCCTCCGATGACATCAAACGGCTGATTCAGGAACGCGCCCGCGTGGCCGCCATCTTTGCCGCAGCGGTGGAAGGCGGTATGCGTACCTTGAAGATGGACGGGATGGAAAAAATCATGATGGGATTGACTGACATCAAGATGGTCAGGTCAGTCTGCATCAAGTAAATGACCAAATTTGCTGACAAAAATGTCATTTGTGACAAATGCTGACAAAAAATAGCTGTCAATTGTTGGAATTATTTCACTTTCCCACCCATCAGGCAGTTGCATCGGCTAAGATTTTCGACGGAAACATGCTTTTCGTCTGTTTCGTCCGTTGAACAGCGTTACTTACCAAGGAGACATCGATGAAACGTTCTATTCAAAAAGGCTTCACCCTGATCGAGTTGATGATTGTTGTTGCGATCATCGGTATCCTGGC
>CAZZLB010000137.1:0-7283 GCA_964654655.1 uncultured Rhodoferax sp.
GGGCTCTCGCCGTGGCAGGTGATGCAGTCGGGCACGCGCTTGTCGGCCGAGAATCCGTGCGCAGAGCGGCTCATGTCGGGCAGATCTTCCTCGTCATGGCAGGTGACGCAGAGCTTGGCGCCGGTCTCACCAGCGGCCCAGGCGCTCGAGCCCAGCAGCGCAAACAGGCCCAGGCCGATGATGGCGATTAAACGATTGATTCGCATCCCAATTTCCTTCAAAAGGTCCACGGTTATTTTTGACCGTGGACGAGGTCCACGCTCTTGGCGCCGCCGCTGGCATGGCAATCATTGCAGGTCTCGCGTGGTGAGCCAGCGATCTGCGCTTGCGTCTGGTTGCCGAAGAAGGCGCCGCCGAAACTTGACACGTGGTCAACCGCCTTGGCGGAATCATGGCAGGCAGTGCAACTTGCGGCCTCGGGCGAGATCACCTTCCACTGGTTCGGATCGGTCAGTGCGGTGGCGCCGCCAAACACGGCCGAACCCGTCGCTGTCGCACCGTTCTTCAGTACCACGGCGCCGAGCGGGCTCTGGTCGATCTTGTACGAATTGTTGACGTGGCAGGCGTTGCAGTTGATGCCAACGCCGGGCCAGGCGACTTCGGCCGCGAAGTTTTCAACCGTGCTGAGTCCGACGACGCCGTTCTGGCCCGGTCCGCTGGTGCCAATGGCGCGTCCGTAGCTGTCCTTCATCGGGACCGTCCAGGGTGCGATGGGTGCGCCCGTCACGATGTCAAAAGCGCCTTGCGTCATGTTGCCGTTGGTGAACGGGTAAGTCCGCTTGGAGTTGCCGTGCACGCCATGGATCATGCGCTTGAACTGGTAGGACTCGTTGAGTGCCATGCCGTTGGTCATGACGGTGCTGGAGACACGGTTGGCATCGTGGCACAGGACGCAGGCGTCAACGCTGTTGCGGGCGCCGCCGTGAAAGGCATTGGCCAGCGTGTTGGAACCTGAGGCGGCACCCAGCGCACTGTGGCAGGCGTTGCATTTTTCATTGGCAACAATGGTGCGCCGTGGTTGCAAGGTGCCGCTGAGCGCCAGTTCACTTGAGGTGTGCTGCACCAGGGTGTTGACCTGGACGCTCGGACTCACTTCTGGCCTTGGGTTGACACCGGAGGTGGCCGCCAGCTTGGCTTCCTTGACCTGCCCAATGCTGATGACGCGGGCCGTACCGAAGGCAACGGCGGTGGTCGTGTCGTCGGGCAGCGGGATGCTCACTGTGTAGTGATTCTTGCCATCGTTGCTGCCCTTGTAGGCGTAAGCGTTGGCCGCGCTGCCACCGTTGTTGTAGGCGGAGTACTCGGTCACCGTGCTTGGTTGACCGACCATGTTCTGGTAGGCCAGATAGAAGCGCAGGTTGCCGAATTTGGTGGTGTTGGCACAGCTCAGCGCTGGTGTGCTGGTGCAGTCGGCAGTGACCAGGTTGTAGGCGGCATTGCCATTGGTCGGGTCCGACAGGAAGTACTTGACCGTGACGCTGCGGGCCTTGTGGTCTGCCGTGTCATTGAAGGCAACGCTCTCGATGTTCATCTTGTATTTGGCGGCGTTGGCTTCAACCTGGTTGAAGTGCACGTTCTCCGCCGAGACCACCGAGCCGGCGCCGTGGCAGCGCACGCATTCCTGATTTGGCAGGGCGCTGGCTGCGGCACCTGCGCCAGCGTACTGGACCGCGACGACCTGGTGCAGTGTTTCCCAGGCAGAGCCGACCGTGCTGACGTGACATGTCAGGCACGCTTCCTTGCTGGGTTTGCTCTTCCAGTTGTCACCCTGCGGTGTGCTGGCGTTGGCCGCTGAGTGGCATTTGCTGCAGTTGCGCAGGTCCTGCGGGAAGCCGACTTCGGCGTAGCTGTGTTTGCTGTTCTGGTAACCCCAGATCGTGTAGTCCTCGCCGGCAGCGCCAAGCCGCTTGCCGGCATGGATCTTGTGCACCATGGTGGCCAGATTCAGGTTGTTGCCACTATTGGCATCGGTGGTGCCGGGGTTGTGGCAGAGCACGCAATACTGGGTGTCAACGCGGCCACCGCCATGCAGGCCGAGTTTTTCGTGGCAGCTGTTGCAGGACGACACATCGGTCATCTTGCGCGTCTTGCCGGGGTCTGTGACCAGCACCGATTTGCCGGCAGCGTCGACCGTGAAGTCAATGTAGGGGTTGACCAGAACCGCCTCGCCCGCCGCATTCTTGTAGCTCAGCTGGATGGCTACGCGGTGCGTGCGCGCTGGCTCGAAAACCACGCCATTGGTCTGGGCCGGGTCCTGGATGTTGGTCTTGAAGGTATAGGTGTAATAGCCGTCGGTGTTGTACACCAGTTGTGCTGCCAGCAAGGCGGCGTCGGTCTGTTTGGGATCGGTGGTGGCCTGCATTGCGCTGGCGAGCACCGGCTTGCCGCCTGGGCCGACACCCGTGGCTGCTGTCTCCTTGCGGTAGATATAGTTGACCCACTGGTCGGGGTTGCCATTGCTGCCAGGCACCAGCTTGGCGATGGCGAAGCTCAGGTCAGTGATCTTCAGATCGGCCTTGACTGCGCCATTGGAGAACACCGCAAAGTTGACTTTCGGTGCGCCGTTGACAAGGACCGCCGCAATGCCGGCGCCCTGCACCACAGTGAACGGTGCTGAAGCGTTGCTTGCCGTGTCGTTGGCAGCCAGTGCGCTGGCTGCGGCGATTGCGCTATTGGCGGCCACAACCGGTGCGGCCGGTGCTGCGGGTGAAGATCCGCCACCACCACCGCAGCCGGCAAGCGCGGCCATCAGCAAACCCACGATACCCCAACGAGCCAATGAATGTTTCATTTTTTCTCCGTCGTTTCCAGGTTAAACGACACGACACGAACTGCTCAAAGCGGTTAGCGCGATACCGTTATCTCTTTGCAATTCATCCCAAATGCACCATTCTGCGTCCCGTGGGGCAGCCTGGCTCTTACTGCGCCAGAATCCAGTCAGCCAGGTTCTTGAGGGCTGCCTGATCCTTGGTATCGATGATCTTGTGCTCTTCCTGGCTGCCGTCGTCAAGCTTGACCTTGGGGCCAGTGGTGATGTTCTTGATGATGCTGGCCTGACCGTCAGCCTTGCCCTTGTAATTGGCAGCGATCTTCTTCAGGGCCGGACCCTTTTTCGCTTTGTCGGGGGAATGGCATTTGCCGCAGTCGTTCTTTTTGAACAGAGCCGCCGCTGCATCGGCGTCTACCGCTGCAATGGTTTGAGTCGAGAATCCAGCCAGCGCTGCGATGCCAAGCGACGCTGCGAGTGTTGTCAGTTTCATTTCAAAGCCTTTCAGGTTACGGTTTTCAAGAGTTTAAGGTAACCTCAAGCGAACTCGGGGTTACTTGGTTGACAGGATAAGCCTTCAACCGCTTTTTCTAACGGGGGCGCGGCTATGGTATCTGCTCTGGTTGATTTAAATCAAACGATTTTTCAGGTTTGCCCGGTACCTGTTGCATTCTTGCCAGCGCCGGGGACCCCTGCCGCATCACCTCTCGAAGTCCTTTAGCCAACGGTCCAACTCCTGTGCAGCGGCATCGGTGGCTGCCGCCAGAGCTTGCACACCGCCCGCCGCGTCGGCCGTGCTGGCGTCGCGTTGCACCGTCAGGCTTCGTTGCGCCAGCCATTGGCCGCCCTTGGCGCCAGGGCGTGTCAGTGTGGCGCGCAGACGCAGCAAACCGGTGCTCTTGTTGGCACTCTCGAACAACTGACTGAACTCTTCGAGCTCGATCTGCAGCAGCAGTGGTTTGACGGCGTCTGGCCCGGTACTGTCTGAGGGACTGAGCAGCGCGCGCTGGCGGCCCAGGCTTTGCCTCAATTGCTGGCGCAGCAGCTGGGCCGGCGTCATGCTCCAGCGCGCCAGTGCGTAGGGTCGCAATTGCTGGCTGTCGGCGTAAGCGAGGCGGTACAACACGGCCGTGCTGTCCAGGGCGGCCGGGGCTTCCAGTATTTCCAGTTGCAGGGCGGGCACAGCCTTGCCTGGCGTGGGCGCCGGGCTGATGAGTGGGCCCGGGCCAAAGTCGTAGACCACCACGCGCGGCGACAGCTTTTGCAGGGCGCAGCCCGAGAGCGCAAGGATCAGGAGCAGGACAGGTGCAATTCTTTGCATGGCGGCTTTCATGGTTTGGCGGCATTGACGGAAAAACCCGGCTCACCGGGGCCTGGCTCTGGCGCGGTGTTGCCAAAGAGCAGCGACTGCGGGTTCTCGCTGACGCTGCTGGCGGCGCGTCCGAGTTGGCGGGCGCTGCGTGCGGCGTCTTCCAGGGCGCGGTTGGCACGCGGCAAGGTGGCGCTGTTGAGACTCTGGCTGCTGCGCTCAAGCATCTGGCTGCCATTGGCAATCTGGTCAAGTGTGCCTCCTGCCTCGTTCATCCGTTCGGTTAGCACCCTGAAGGCGCGTGCTGACCGGCGTGCCTCGTCGGCACTGTCACCGACCCGCACCGACGTGTCCTTGATGACCTTGAGCGTGGCGCTGGCCTCTTGCACCAGAGGCGGCAATGCCTCGGAGGATGAGCTTGTGAAACTGCTGATGCCGCTGGCGGCCTGACCCATACCGGCAATGGCCGACATCAGGCTCTGCTGGTTGGCGGGGGCCAGCAGCAGGTTGATGCGGCGCGTGGTTTCTTCCAGTTGCGACAGGATCTGGACACCCTGATCGGACAGTTTGGACAGCAGGCTCGGTCGCATCGGGATGCGCTGTGGCCGGCGCTCAGTGGACTGCAGCAATTCCTGTGAGTCGCCGCTGTCATCGAGCTGCACAAAGGCCAGACCGGTGACGCCCTGAAAGCCCAGGGTGGCGAAGGTCGATGAGGTGATGGGTGCCTGGTCGTTGATGGCGATGCGGATCAGAACCTGGCCACTGACCTGCGGATCCAGTCCAATGGCGCTGACCTTGCCCACCGGCACACCCTTGAAACGCACCGAGGCCTGTGGCTGCAGTCCCGTGACGGCCTGTCCGCTGGTGAGCTCGAAGACGCGTAGCTGGCGGCTGTCGCGCGTCAGCCATACCGACAGCGCGATCAGCAGTGTCGTCAGCAACAGCACAAACAGGCCTGCGGCCAGAGCGTGGGATTTGTTTTCCATCTTGATCCTCAGTTTGCCCTTTTTACACCGGCGCTGCACTTGCCTGCAACAGGGCGGCAGCGCGCCTGCCGCGAGCGCCCTGGAAAAAGTCACGCACAAAAGGGTGGGCGCTGGCCATGACTTCACTGGCTGTGCCACTGACAACGATGTGTTTGTCTGCCACCACGGCGATGCGCGTGCTGAGTTCGAACAGCGTGTCCAGGTCGTGCGTCACCATCAGTACCGTCAGGCCAAGCTCGCGGTGCAGTGAGCGCAGCAGGGCACAGAAGGCGTCCGCGCTGTCAGGATCCAGGCCGGCGGTAGGTTCATCGAGCAGCAGGAGCGGCGGGTCCATCACAAGAGCGCGCGCCAGTGCCACGCGCTTGACCATGCCACCCGACAGATCGGCTGGCATCTTGTGCGCTTGCGACGGGTCCAGACCGACCATCTGCAGCTTGACCATGGCCGCGTCGCGGATCAGGGCAGCCGGCAGGGTTTTCAGTTCGCGCAGTGCGAAGGCGATGTTTTCCAGCACCGTGAAGGCCGAGAACAGCGCGCCGTGCTGGAACAGCATGCCGACCCGGCTGGCGGCACCTTGCGCACCCATTTCTGCCGCGGGGCGACCCAGCACCGTGACCCGCCCCCGCTCGGGCGTCTCCAGCCCGAGGATCTGGCGCAGCAGAACCGTCTTGCCGCTGCCGGAGCCGCCGACGATCGACAGGAACTCTCCCGGTTTGACGATCAGGTCAAGGTCCTGATGAATCACCGCGGCATGTCCGGCGTTGTGAAACACAGACCAGAGCTTGTGGATTCTGATGACGGGTGCCGCTGACTGGTTCATATACCGATGTTCTTGAAAACCACGGCAAACAGGGCATCGACCAGTATCACCATCGTGATGGAGGTCACGACCGAGGCGGTGGTGCCCTGACCCAGGCTTTCGGTGTTGGGCTTGACGCGCAGGCCGTAGTGGCAGCCGATCAGCGCGATCAGCAGGCCAAAGACAAGCGATTTGCCAACGGCCAGAGCCAGATTGGAGACCTGCACGACCCTTGGCAGGGCTTCAAAAAAATAAGCTGGTGTGACTCCCATCGCGAGGTCGGACGCCAGCATGCCGCCCAGCAACGCGGCCAGCGTCGTCCAGACCGTCAGCAGTGGCATGGCAAGCGCCATGGCGATGGCGCGCGGCAACACGAGGCGATAACCCTTGGCGATGCCCATGACGCGCATGGCATCGAGTTCTTCGGTGACCCGCATGACACCGATCTGGGCCGTGATGGCCGAGCCGGAGCGCCCGGCAATCAGGATGGCAGCCAGTACCGGACCGAGTTCGCGGATCAGCGCGATGCCAAGGATGTTGACGATGAAGGCGTCAGCGCCAAACTGGCGCAGTTGCTGTGACATCAGGTAGGCCAGCACGACACCGATCAGAAAGCCCACCAGTGCCGTGATCGGCAGCGCGGTGGCGCCCACGTGGTAGAGGTGGCCCGAGACGTCGCGCCAGGGGCCCTGGGCCGGATGGGCTGCCAGCCTGATGCTGTCGAGCGCCAACTGGCCGGTCAGGCGTGTCAGGTATTTGAGGTGATCGAGCAGGACCAGCAGGCGTTCGCCGAGCAGCAGGAAAATTTGCCAGAGCGTCTTGCGCTCAGGCGCCGGGGCTTTGATGGCGTAATGGGCCACCCGCTCGAGCATCGGGCGCTGGGCTTCGAGCAGCCAGAGATTCTCTGGCCACTGTTGACCCCAGGTGTTCCATAGCAGTTGGGCGCCGGTATGGTCGAGCTTTTGCAACTTGCGCAGGTCCCAGGTCAAAGGCGTCTGCCCAGATGCTGCACATTCAGACAGTGTCGATTCGATGGGGCTCCAGTTCTGTGGTTCCGCCAGCCGTGCGGCAGTCCAGCTGCCCGACAGCAGCACACGCCCACCCTGCGGCGTGTCTTGCCGTGCGATGTGGGGGTTTTTCTCGATCATCCGGGGATCGTAACGCGAACGGCAACAAGCTTGCGGCAAAATGCCGCAAACAGGAGAGACACGTGAAGACATCCATTTCTTCCTCCACCCAGGAGCTTGCTGTCGAGCAGCGCGGGCCGGCATTGTGGTTGACCATCAAGCGCGAGGAGCGGCGCAACGCCATGAGCCACGCGGTGCTTGCCAGCATGACACAAGCGATTTCCGCAGCGCAGGCCGAGCGTGACATTCGGGCGATCGTCATCACGGGCGCCGGCACCAAGGCCTTTTGCGCTGG
>CAZZLB010000138.1:0-7277 GCA_964654655.1 uncultured Rhodoferax sp.
GGTCAATGAGCGACTGATCTACGTCAGTCACAAAGGTTTCTTGCCCGGGCCCTACGAGCATCGCACGGCGCTTGATGAAGTGGTGCAGATGATGGGTGGCCTGGCCTACATGACCGGCCGCCCGGGCGACCCGCTGCGTGCCGGCTCCAGCGTGAACGACATCATGGGCGGCATGTTTGGCGCCATCGGTGCGCTGGGCGCCCTGATCCAGCGCGGTATCACTGGCAAGGGGCAGGAGGTGCAGAGCGCGCTGTTCGAGAACAACGTGTTCCTGGTGGGGCAGCACATGCTGCAGTTCGCCATCACGGGCAAAGCGGCAGCGCCCATGCCGGATCGCATCTCGGCCTGGGGCGTTTACGACGTTTTTACCGTGAAGGATGGTGAGCAGATCTTTCTGGCAGCGGTGAGCGATTCGCAGTGGGCCGTTTTTTGTGATGCGCTGGATTTCCCCGACCTGAAGGCCGACCCTCAATACGGCAGCAACAACTTGCGCGTGCAGCAGCGCGCCACGCTGATACCGGTATTGCGTGAGCGTCTGGCGGCGTGGAGCGCGGCGGATCTGACGGCCCTGTTTCAGCGTGTCGGCTTGCCCTACGCGCCTATCAGCCGGCCGGAAGATTTGTATGACGACGAACACCTGCTGGCCACGGGTGGTCTGGCCGACATCACCTTGCCCGACGGTGCGCGCGCCGGACAGACCGTGCAGACCACGCTGTTCCCATTCACCATGGACGGCCAGCGTCTGGGCGTGCGGCTGCAGCCCCCCACGCAGGGCCAGCATACGACCGAGTTGCTGGTTGGGCTCGATTACAGCGCGCAGGACATTGAGGCGCTGCGCCGCGAGCGTGCGGTGGCATGATTTGCACAGACTTGAAGGGAGAACGATCAATGAAATTCCTGGCATACGCATTCAGGCTTGCCGCCGTGCTGGCCACTGCCTTGTCCGTGACGGCACAGGCCCAGACAAGCGCCTGGCCAGACAAGCCGATCCGCTTTGTCGTGCCCTACACGCCCGGCGGCGGCACCGATACCGTGACGCGCCACATTGCCGAGAAGATCACGCAGGACGCCAAGTGGACTTTTCTGGTGGACAACAAGCCGGGCGGTGGCGGCAACATTGGTATAGACATCGTGGCCAAGTCCAAACCCGATGGCTACACCATCGGCATGGGCCAGACCGCCAATCTGGCGATCAACCCGGCAGCTTTGCCGAAGATGCCGTTTGATGCGCTGAAAGATCTGGTGCCGGTGGCTCTGGTGGCTGAAGTGCCGACGCTTCTGGTGGTGCGCGCCGACTCACCCTGGCACAGTCTGGGCGACGTGATCAAGGCAGCGCAGGCCAAGCCAGGGCAGGTTACTCAGGCGTTGGCCGGTACCGGCACGGTGGGTCATCTGGCAGGTGAAATGCTGGCTCGCAAGGCCGGATTCAAGGTGCTCAACGTTCCCTACAAGGGCGCTGCACCAGCCATCACGGATCTGCTGGGTGGCCAGACCGACTACATGTTTGCCACGCCGCAGGCGGTGCTTGGCATGATTGCTGGCGGCAAGCTGCGCGCGCTGGCGGTGACCTCGGCCAAGCGCATTGCCGTGCTGCCGAACGTGCCCACCGTGGCTGAGCAGGGTTACAAAGGTTTCGAGGCGGTGGACTGGAAGATGATTGTGGCGCCGGCGGGGACACCAGCCGATGTCGTCAAGCGCCTGAACGCCGCCACCGCCAAAGCCCTGATGCAACCGGCCCTGCTGGCCAAGCTGGCCGAAGAGGGCAGCAGTGCCATGAGCGGCAGTCCGGAGGACGTGGCCAGATACCTCAAATCCGAACAAGCAGAGTGGGGCGCCGTGATCCGGGAAGCGGGTATCCGGTTCGAGTGAGTTTCTTGCTGAGGGGAATCCATACGGTCAACTCAAGGGTAACCCGGCCTCAAACGTACCGGGTATAAGATTGACATTGGTCATCACAAATTCAAACTCGGAGAGCCCCTCATGTCTGGTACCCAACAGGAAATTGCCGGTCGAAACCGGATTCAGGAACAGTCCATCAATCACCTGATCAAGTGGGGAGATCACCTCTCGGTTGGCCATCCCGGAATCGATGCGCAGCACAAGGAAATATATGAATTCGGGGCGGAGATTTACGAAAGTTGGCGCGATGGTGTAAGGGTTGGAGAACTGCGCATGTGCACTGACAGGCTGTTCGGCCTGCTGCGTACCCATTTCAACTACGAGGAGCGACTCCTCGCCAGTATCGGCTACGGCGATCTGAAGCGACATGCGGCGGAACATCGGAGCATGCTCAAGGAATTGCAGGCCATGCGCGAACACTTCAAGACCCTGAGCGATGATGACGACTCCCCCGGGGGCTCGGTGTTGTCCCCGAACTGGTCGGTGATGCAGTTCATCCTGGCCTTTACCTTCGGGCATGTGATGACCAGCGACATGAGCTACGTCCAGCCGCTGCAGGTCGGCGATCATGGCGGTCAAGGAACTTCCGGTCCAGGGTGAAGACCCGCAACGCGCCTGTTCGAGCTCCGGTCCATGCAAGAGTGCAATTCCACCATCTTCGAAGTTGCCGGCATGCTGCTGGAGTCCAGTCTGTTTCGCGACTTCCAGACCGGCGATCTTCGAACAGTGGCACGCTATTTTCGCGCTGTGACGATCAGCAAGGGGGAGGTCATCTTCCGCGAAGGCGACGTTGGCACGTTCATGTGTTTGGTCAGTGCCGGCGATATTTCCGTCACCAAACTGGATTCGGAAGGACGCGCTGTCGAGATCACCTTGCTGCGCAGGGGCCGGGTATTTGGGGAAATGGCGGTGCTTGATGGCGAGTTCCGCTCGGCCACATGCACTGCCGCGCAGGAATGTGTTCTGCTGATCCTGTCAAGAGACGCGCTGAGCAAGATGGAGTTGGAAGTGCCAAGTACCGCCGCCAGGGTGATCCGTGCGCTGGCGGTGTCCCTGTCCAGGCGTTTGCGTCTGGCCGACGGCAAACTCGTCGATCAACAGATCTAGATGAAAGTCGGCCTTGACGAACCATGGGAAAGTTCAAGCAGCTTGAGTCCTTTGTATCGGTCGCCACGCGCGGCAGCCTGACCGCTGCGGCCAAGGCTGAGGGGGTTGCGCCGGCCATCATGGGACGCCGGCTGGATGCGCTGGAGCAACGTCTGGGTGTCAAGTTGCTGACGCGCAGCACGCGGCGCATCACGCTCACGCACGAGGGCAGTTCCTTTCTCGAAGATTGCCAGCGCGTGCTGGCCGACGTTGCCAGCGCAGAGTCCAGCGTTTCTGCCGGTGGTGTTAAAGCCAGCGGGCATTTGCGGGTGACGGCACCAGCCGGCTTTGGCCGGCGCCATGTGGCGCCGCTGGTGCCGCGCTTTCGTGAACTGCACAGCGACGTCAGCATTTCGCTGAACCTGAGCGACCGCGTTGTGGACATCTCGGCCGAGGGCTTTGACTGTGCGGTGCGGGTCGGCGATCTGAGCGACTCCAGCCTGATCAGTGTGCGACTGGCGGATAACCGCCGGCTCTGCGTTGCCACGCCGACTTACCTCAAGCGCAACGGTACACCGGCGCAACCGTCCGACCTCTCGAAGTTTGACTGCCTGACTTTGTCGAGCGATGCTTCGCAGACGCGCGGCTGGTCGTTCCGTATTCCCAAGGGCAACAGCAGCGAACTCGTTTACCTGAAGCCCGGGGGTCCGCTCGACTGCTCGGATGGTCAGGTACTGCATGACTGGTGCCTGGCCGGCTATGGCATCGCCTGGCGCAGCACCTGGGAGGTTGAGGCCGAGATCGCTGCCGGGCTGCTGGTGGAAGTGCTGGAAAGTTTTGCTGCACCAGCCAACGGTATTTATGCGGTTTTTGCGCATGCCAAACACATGCCGTTGCGCTTGCGCTTGTGGATCGATTTTCTGAAACACCACTACGCACAGCCAGGCTTCTGGCGCGCACCATGATGGCAAGCAGCAAGCCCGAAGCCAGGCGCGTTATCGTCTGTGCTGACGATTTCGCGGTCCATGGCGGTGCTTCCCGCGGTATCGCCGAACTGGCGCGTGCCGGTCGAATCAGTGCCACCAGCGTCATGGTGCTTTCGCCGCGCTGGTCGCAGGACGTCGCCTTGCTCAGGGACTTGTCGCACTCCATTGACGTTGGTCTGCATCTGGACTGGACCAGTCGTTTTGCAGTCTCCAGTGGGCACGGCATGTCGCTGCATGCTGCCATGCTGAAAGCCACGCTGCGTGGCTTTGGTCGCGGTGGCGCCGCGGCGCAGACGCGGGCTGTGATCGAGCGTCAACTCGACGCTTTTGAGTTGCAGTGGAAGGCGCCCCCGGACTTTGTCGACGGGCATCAGCATGTGCAGCAGTTTGCCGGCATCCGTGAGGCGCTGGTGCGGGCGATGGTCAAGCGCTACGGCGCAGGCGCCGGCCAAATGCCCTATCTGCGGATTTCCCGGGCGCCGCTTGGTCGCGCCGACCTGAAGAGTCGCATCATCGCTGCAATGGGCGCTGCGGCGCTGGAAAAACTGACCGCACAAGGAGGTTTGCCAGTGACCACTGATTTGCTTGGTGTCTACGATTTTGCCGGCGACCAGAAACGCTACTCCGGGTTGATGGAAGACTGGTTGAAAGCCGCGCCCCAGCGTTGCATCATCATGTGCCACCCCGCCGTCGAGTCGGAGCAACCGGACGCGATCGGCGCTGCCCGCTTGTGGGAGTTCAACTACCTCAGCAGCGCGCAGTTTCCGGCAGCGCTTGAGCATGCCGGGGTTCGGGTGGTTCGAGGAAGTTCCTTTGATCGCTAGAATTTCGTGGTGACTCCCAACCTGACCGAACGCCAGAAATCATGGCTGACGCTGGCCGCGCTCTGGCTGGGCTTGCTGGCCCTGGCCTGCATGCGGCCGCTGGCCGTGCCTGATGAAGGACGCTACGGCGAGATCGGGCGCTGGATGCTGGCCAGTGGTGACTGGCTGACGCCACGGCTGAACGGCATTCCCTTTTTCCACAAACCACCGTACCTGCACTGGCTCGAAGCGATCTCGCTGGCGACCTTCGGTATCAATGAGCTGGCGCTGCGCCTGGTGCCGGCGCTGCATGTGGGCTTGATGCTGGTGGCGCTGTATCTGGCGACGCGCACCGTCAGTACCGAGCAGACGGCGCGTCGCACCGCGATCATGCTCGGTACCAGTTTGAGTTTCCTGCTGGGTGGCCAGTACATCAACCATGACATGCTGGTGGCCACCTGGATCGGTGTGGCGATCTGGTGTTTTGCCTTTTCCTTCATGGCTGGCACGAAGCCGCAGGCCCTGTTGGCCCGGCTCGGTTTTGTGGCCTGCGCTCTTGGCATGCTGAGCAAGGGGCTGATCGGTATTGCCCTGCCAGGCGTCGTGATACTGGTCTGGTTGATCTGGACGCGGCAATTCAAAAAGGTACTGTATCTGCCCTGGTTCAGTGGATTGGCCCTGTTTGCCGTGATCGCCTTGCCCTGGTTTTTGATCGCCCAGCAAAAGTACCCGCAGCTGTTTGATTACATGTTCGTCAACCAGCACTTCAGACGCTATACCGCCAGCACCTACAACAATCCGCAGCCCTGGTGGTTCTATCTGGCCGCGCTGGCATTGCTGCTGTTTCCCTGGGTCTTTTTTGCGCTGGCGCAGTTGCGCCGTAAAGCCCTGGAGACGCCAGACGCAGCGCCGCCGGTGGCCAGGCAGTGGACGGCACTGTGCTGGATCTGGGCTGTTTCCATCACGCTCTTCTTCTCGATTCCGAATTCCAAGCTGGTCGGCTACGTGCTGCCGGCGGTACCGCCGCTGGCGCTGCTGGCGGCACTGGGATGGCAGCGCAGCATGGCGCGGTTGCGGCGCGCGGGACAGGTGTTTGTTGTGCTGTGCCTTGTCAATGTCGGCATTGCATTGGCGATCGTGACCCAGGTCGGCGAGGTCACGCGCACGGGGCGCACGCAGGACCTGGCACAGGTGCTGGCCTGCGCGGCTGCGCCAACCGACACGATTTACGTCACGGGCGCCTACCCGTACGACCTGCAGTTCTATGTGCAGACGAAGAAGCCCGTGGTGGTGCTGGAGAATTGGCCTCTGTTGCGCCGCGAGGCTGGCGACGGCTGGCAGCGTGAACTGTTTGAGGGTGCAGATTTTGATGTACAGGCTGCCAGACAGTTGCAGTCGCTCGAAGTGCTGGCAAGCGCAGGTCCGATACCGGGCAACTGGCTGGTACTGCGCATCGGCAGTGAAAAGACGCTGGATCTTTCAGGCTGGAAGCGCTTTTACGAGGGCGCCGGCTGGCTCCTGTACCAATCGGCTCCAGCCTTATCGGCGAAAAGCCCAGAACCTGCTCAGCACATAGGTTTGCCCGGCTGCCAGCACCAGCGCCAGCGCTAAAGCCACAAGCGCCGGCCAGTGCAGCGCGCGCAGCAGCAGCATGAAGACCAGCTCGTTGCTGGCAAACCCGGCAATCGCCGTGCTGGCAAAACGCACCAGGCTGGTGGTGACCGAGGTCCCGGCATCCTTGAAAGTGAGCAGGCGATGTCCGGCAAAGCTGACAAAAAACGCGACACAAAAACCCAGCGCATTGGCCAGTTCCGGCCACATCAGCTGCTGTGTCATGGCAAACACGGCCATGTGGGTGGCTGCCGCACTGGCCCCAACCAGCAGGAACCAGAAGGTGGAAGCACTCAAAGGAGGGACGCTTCCTGTTCCTGCCGTCGGTCGCTGGGAGCTTCTGACGCGCTGCTCGTGGCCAGGCCATGCCCGCTGCGCTGGCTGATCAGGTAGGGCGGGCGCTGCTTGACCTCTTCATAGATACGCCCGACATATTCAGCCAGCACACCGATGGAGAGCAACTGAATGCCACTGAAAAACATCATGCCGACGACGATGGTGGCGTAGCCAGGCACGGCGATGCCGGAGAAGAAATACTCGCCTACGACCCACAGGCCATAGGCCATGGCAATGGCTGACAGCGCCATGCCGACAGCAGTCAATGCACGCAAAGGCGTAATAGAAAACGCCAGAATTCCGGTCAACGCCAGCGACAGCGAGCCGCGCAGACCAAAATTGCTCTGGCCGTCCGCGCGCGGCAGGGGTTCATAGTCAATCGCCGTGGCGTTGAAACCAACCCAGGCATACAGGCCTTTCATGAAGCGGTTGCGCTCAGGCAGGCTTTTGAGTGCATCAACGACCTTGCGGTCCATCAGTCTGAAGTCACCGGCGTTGGCTGGGATCTTGACGCGGCTGCCAAAGTTCACCAGCTTGTAAAAAAGCGCGGTCAGCT
>CAZZLB010000139.1:0-7207 GCA_964654655.1 uncultured Rhodoferax sp.
GGGCTCGCCCACCTCACAACCCGGAGCCTAGGGCTTGACAGTACCTTGACAGGGGGGGTGGGGTTGGTGCCGAAAGGTCACCTTTTCGGGAAGACCAGGACGAAAGAGAAAGGACAGACGAAATCAAAGTCAAAGAAACAGGGGCGCGCGATGGGTCAAAAAGGGAGGGTTCACAACTGTTGCGCGGGTGTGTGCGTGAGATGTCAAGGGGGTAGGTAAATTAGGGGTTTTTTATAAGGGCAATATCTGGGTTTTCCGGTTTTTTGATGTTTTTTCTTTGCAATATCTTGCAGTTTAGTGGTTTAGTTATCTCCACGGGCCGTGGAGATGCTTTGGAGATTTTTGGGCGGTTGAGCACGAAAAAGGCCGCCCGTGTTTTTGGGCGGCCTTTTGTTATGCTGGCGGTTAGTAGTCGGTTTTTGGTGGCTCCAGGAGCCGCTGGCGCAGGCCCCGGAAGACCCGCGGTTGGCTGCCGTCCTCCAGTCTGATCCGTTGTTCGTCGATGCCAAAGACGCGGGAGACGGCGTCGACAAATGTGTTTTTGGAGCGGATCCCGAATCCGTTGTCCCTGAGCCACTCGAAAAACTTTTTATAGGCGGCGGAGGAGTCAACCATCCCGCCGCCGTTCTCGGTCCGCTCGTAATTGTCCTCAAGGTAGGCGCCTTCGAGGTCGCACCGGTATTTGTGTTTCAGTTTTGCGGCGATGCCTTCGGGGTGCTCAGGGAATCGGCGCATCTTGCGGAGTTCGCCAAGGCCGAGCAGGGCGCGCAGGAAGATCCCCTGGAGGCTGGCAGTGGCAGACAGCTTCTCGCGCAGGTCGGGGTCTTCCTCGCCAGTGCCACGAATGCGGATGTTGAATGGCAGGATCCTCAACCGGTCCCACATCGCCTCGGTGCGGTCGGCGAAGGTCGGCAGGGAGTTGGTCGCGAAAACGCAGCGGGCTGTGACGCGGGCAGAGGAGACGTCCTTGTGCTTTCGCTCGACGGGGATGTACGAGCCGTCGCAGACGTCCTTGAAGGTGCCTTCGAGGGCGCGCAGGCTACCATGGCCGTCGTCGGTTTCGAGGTCGCCCACGATGTTCAGCAGCGACTCGGTGAGCGGCCACGTGCTATGTTTCTCGCCCATCCGCGCCAGCGGGACGGCGCAACAGTTGTCGTGCCCGACCAGCGCCCGCAGGACGTGGAGGAAAACGCTCTTGCCGGTGCCGGGCTGGCCAAACAGGAAAAAGGCGACGTTGTATTTTGTCTCAGGGACCATGCTCAGGCCCATCATCTGGGCGATCACCCGTTGGGCGTCCTGGTTTGGCTGGACCCGGTCGAGATACTCCTGCCAGAGCGGGCTGGTGGCGGCCGGGTCCAGTTCGTAGGGCACCCCATAGGTCGCGAACAGGTCGGGCGAGTTTGGCCGGCTGAACTCCTCCCAGTCAGGCCCCACCGGCAACTCGGGTGAGATCGAGAGCAGGAAATCAGCGGCGGCCGGCAGGTGGATCGCGCTGGAGCCCATCGGCAGCCAACCCCGTGCGGAATCGCCCGAGGAGATCCAGCAGGGCGCTTCCAGCTTTGGCGGCAGGTAGCACAGGGCGGTGGAGCGCAGGTTGGCCACTACGTTGGCGGCGCAGTTGCGGGTGGCCGATCCGCCCAACGCCTGCGCCCCCACGCCCTGCAGGTAGGCCATCACGCCGGCATCGATCGCCCCATCCGGGATCGGCCGGTAACACAGACCATCGTGGGCGTACCAAACATCTCGATAGATGCGCAGGCGCAGGATGCCGTCCTCATCCCGCCAGTTGCTGGCCAGGTACCCGCGGGCAAGGAGCTGGTAATCGATCGGCGGGCGCCCGCCCTTGTCCCCATGCTCAGCGGCGGCCTTGCCGTTTTCTGGGGAGGTCTCGGCCCGGCGGTCAGCCGTCCACTCGGCCGGTGGGCGGAACTCCGCCAACGGCACCGCGGCCGCCAGCGCGGCCTGCATCGCCGCCTGGAACCTGCCGGCGTGCGGATCCCGCAACCATAGTCCGGATGGATCCTTGTCACTGCCCAGCGAAAACACCCGCACCATTGGCGCCACGCTCGACGCCGCGCGCCCCTTCTCCGGTTCGCCCCTGAACGTCCGCCACAGCTTTTCCCCGCCCTTATCCGGCTCCAGGCACAGAAACACCTCACGCCCGGCCACATGCCGCGCGTCGCGCTCCTCGCGCCAATTGGCGGCCCCGGGCAGGCCCAGCGCCGCGATCCCCGCCTGCCAGAGGGTATGACAATCGCTCTCGCCCTCCACCAGCACCACCGGCCCGCTGGCCGGCAGACGCCACAGGCCATAGAGGCACGGCCGCGCCCCCTTTTCCCAGGCAAACCGC
This sequence comes from uncultured Rhodoferax sp., assembly GCA_964654655.1. GTDB lineage: Bacteria > Pseudomonadota > Gammaproteobacteria > Burkholderiales > Burkholderiaceae_C > Rhodoferax. The sequence goes on from CAZZLB010000139.1 coordinate 2,351, forward strand.
AGGTCCTTCCCCTCCTCGCCCTTGGTCAAGTTCAGCCGCCAGCGGATTGCCGACACCGACCCGTCCGCCACCCGATACGGGATCTCGATCGCCGGGTAGTCGTTCCCCGCCTGGCTCTTCCGGGTCCGGTCAGCCAACCCGTGTTCCCGCAACATGGCGACATCCAGCCGCTTCGCCTGGGCGTAATCCGCCAGCCGGCAGCCGAACGTATGCCGCGGACGCTGGGCCGCCGCCGAGAACAGCTCGCGGATCTCGACCCCGACCGCGCCGCACACCGCCGTCGCGTCGCACCCCGCGAAGCACTTGACGACTATCCCGCGCTCGCCCTGCTTCACGCTCAGCGAGCTGTTCCGGTCATCGTGCGCCGGGCAACGCGCCTGGTACGACTCGCCGCCAGTGTGCTGCACCCCGTGCAATTTGCCCAAAAATTCCTGTAGACTGATCCCGCTCACTTTTTTGTCCCTTTCGTCCGCGCTTCCCATGCGGACCTTAACCCGAAATCCCGAAGCAACCGATTCCGCAGCCGGGCCAGATCGCCCGGCGTCGGCTGGTATCCCGAGTCCTGCCAGATCCCCACCCGCTCATGCCACAGATACGCGGCCTCCTCATTCCCCGCGATCTCCGCAACTGGCTGGTACAGGCTCCAGTCGATCACCGGCGCCTCCGGGTCGGCTCCGCCAGCGCCAACGGCAAACCGTGCCCGGCGTCCCGGCCGTCCACCAGTTTCTCCCGCCGTAAACCCGCGATTTTCCGGATCGCCCCCGGCAGGGTCGACCCAGACCGCTCCACCGAATCGAACAACTGGCAGATCGCCGCCCGGCTCACCCCCAGCGCCTCCGCGATCTCCGCCTGGCTGTAGCCCGCCATGCTCAGCACCACCATCGCCAGCCAGCTCTTCAGCCCGGCCGCGTGCTGGACCATCCACCGGTGCCCGGCCACCAGCCGGTAGCTGTTGACCACCTCCAGCGACAGCCGCCCCAGCGCCTCCAACGGGCTCATCCCGTCGCCCGCCAGCGCCGACTCCTCCAGCCCATCCGCCACTTCCCGCAGCTCATCGGCCAACGCCCGCCCCCAATCCCCGCCCCTGGCCTCCGCCTGGGCCGCCCGCGCCCTGAGCACCCTGGCCCCCTCCAGCGGCGAAAACTCCGTCCGCTCCTCGGGCGCCGGCACCCGGCTCAAGTCTGCCGTGAAAACGATCTTATCCATGCCCTTGCTCCTGTGTTTTCAACCCGATCGCCCGACCATGCCGAAACCAGCACACTGGGCACTCGCCTGCCCGCGGCTCCAGCCCCGCCACCAACCGCGGGCGCGGATACTCCTGCCGCTGCTCAGCCGACGCCCCGCACCAGCGGCACGCCGACGGCCCCCCGGCCGGGGCCCAGTCGCTGGACCCGCTGGCCGGCGGAGGAATGGCGGTGCCCGCCGTCACCCGCGCGCCTCATGAAGCATCATCATTTCAATGTTCATGCTCACTGCGTTGATGAGTTTTTCATAATCATCTATCGACCTGGTGTCACTCCATTTGCGCAGGCCAAAATCACCCGCCACCTTGTCGCAGAACTTCTGCCCTTCAGACCTTGAAAACCCGGCGGCGCTCAAGATCTTCTGCAGCTCATAACTGCACTGCGCAAACGTCTTTTCCCCACCAATCCCCGGCGGTGGCGCGGTAATGGCTGCGGACTCCGCAACCTTGACCCCCTCCGCCTCCGGCTCTCTCTCCTCCTCATCCAACCCCATCCCCGGCAGTTCCGGCTGGCCGAAATCCACGCCGGAGCTGTCACCCACGCCGCTGCGCCGGTTGCGGATCGCCCATGACGCGTCGCTCGAAAACGACCACGCCCCGCATCCGCTCAACTCCACCGTCAACCGCAGGTTCAAATCCATCCGCCCGGCGGACGGATCGATCCGCAACTGCTGCTCCAGGTCCCTAAGCAGCGCCGGCAGGTTCTCGCGCGCCGCCCCGGCGGCCAAGTCCCCCGCCAGCGCCTGCAACTTACCGATTTTCTTCGCGTCCAGATTCAACATCTCAGTACTCCCCTTGCGGTTCGTTTTCTTCTTCTGCCTCGTTCTCCCTGGCGATCTCCGCCAGCCACTCTTCGCTCGGCTCCCACAGCCCCCCGGCCACCTCGCGCTGCTGTTGCAGGTTTTGGCCGATCCGCCCGGCCCGCTCGCGCAGGTCGTTGACCGCCTCCAAGAGCTGCACCAGGCTGTCGATACCGACAGCCAATTCCGCCCGCGCCAACTCATCGGCCCGGGCGTGCGCCGCGTCATAGGCCACCTCCAGCTCCTGCTCGCGCTTGGCCAAGTCATCCAACCGCTTCTGCCTGGCGATCGCCCGCAGGGCATCCGCCGCCGCGTCCGAATAATTTTTCCCGCCAATCGTTTCCATCGTCACTTCCCTTCCTTCCTGTTCCCGGGCACTGGCTTGGCCGGGAGTTTCAAACGCCAACAGAAATGCCACGGTCCAACCAACAGGCGAAATCCATAGGTCCGGTCTCCGTGGCCGCTCCAATCGTGAAGCTTGATCCCGATACCCCATTGAGGAGTCTCGATGCTCGCCGCAATAATCGTATATGGGGCTGATCCCACATAGGCGTGCTTGATTACTCGCATGATCACTTCCCTTTCCGCCGCTTTGCCTTGGGAACCATCAGGCACCACTCCTTGACCGGGGCGCCGCGCCCATCGCAGGCCGCCGGCCGCCAATCCGCCAGCGGGTGGAGCTGGAGCCCCGCCCGCACCGTGTCGTCGTGAAACCCGGTCTCCTGGACCAGCTCCTCCACCGTCTCCCAGCGGCCCGCGAACAACGAGCGCTCCAGCGTCGCGAACACCACCTTGGAAACCGGCTTGGTCATTGCCCGCCCCCTTTCAGCGCGAGCATCCGCCCCAGCTCGCCAGCCAGCGCCACCGCCGCGCGGCTCACCGCGCCCGACACCTCGCCCAGGGACTGGGCGTCCTCCCGCAGGCGCTCCAGGTGCCCCGCCGGGTGCTTGTCGCCGGCCGGTTCAGCCATGGCCAGCTTGGCCCGGAATTTCGCGTCCAGCCGCTCAGCCCGCGCCCCGGCCCCGTGCTTCCTGTAGTATTCCAGGTTCTTCTCCCGGTGGCGCTCCTTGGCGCACTCCTCGCACCACTTCTTGGCCCGGTGCCCGCTGATCGGCGCACCGCACCCACGGCACGGCCATTCCTTGACCGGTTCCGGTTTCGCCGGCACCGCCTGTTCCTGTTCCATCGTCTCTGCTTCCTTTCTCTTGGGCGTGACCCCCAACCGGTGGTCGCGCATCTGTTTGCCCCTTGCCGCGTAGTACGCCCGGCCATCGGCCTTGCGCTTCTTCGCGAAACACGCCCGGCAACGCGTCTGTGTCGTCCGCCCGGTGAACCTCGATCCGCAATCCACGCACACCCGCTCGGACTGTTCCGACTGGTGAGGCTTGCGCGGCTTTTTGAATTGGTGCGCTGCCGTCACCCGTGCGCCCGGGGTCGTAGTTGCGGCGACGGCTGCCGGGACGATCGACGCCGCGTCCGGCGTCCCCGTGTCCTGCGGGGTAGATGTCTTGGCGTAGCGGCGGCGGATCCGGTTGCCTCCGTGGTCGAACGCCCGGCCGGGGGCCTGCTGCCGGTCGGAGTCCTCGCCGATCCCGTAGGCCAGTTCCGGGTGGTACGCCGGCAGGGCCTTGTCCGCCGCCGCCACCAGTTCCAACTGGCAGTCAGCCAGCGCCACCGCGCGGACGTCGTCCCCGACCTGGACGTGCGCCAGGTGGACGCCCAGCCGCCGCAGAACCCCGGATTGCCGGATCCCGCGATAATCCCATGCCACCATGTCGCCGGGCTTCATTAGCTGGCCCTCCAAATACCCAGCACGCACCACTCCGGATCAATGCCGTATTGTCCGCCAGGCAACACGTAAGTAACTTTCATGAGGACTTCCCTTCCCGTATTGAACCCTGAAGCTACCGCCTCCATCAGCACCAATTCGTCTCCGACCGCGAAATTGCGGTCGTTTTTCCGGCACTCGAAGAGCTTGCGGCCGTCGCAGACCGCCTCAAAAAACTCGGGCATGATTTTCAGCCGATGGGTCTTCATTTTTCGGCCCTCCACGCGGCGCACTTGTCGCCGATTTTGCTGATGCACCCGCCGGGCAAGCGCGGGCAGTCGGGGCGGCACCGGCCCCGGCGCATGCTGGCGAGCATCTCCCACGCCCACGTCGCCAGGCACGCCAACATGCATGCCGCCACGATGAGGATCGCCAACCACAATTCCAGCTCCAGCCAGCTCATTGCGCCACCTCCTTCGCCAGTTGGCGCGTGGCGCGTGCCTGCTGGGTGCCGCTCCAGCGCGCGAGGCGCTTCTGGATCGCCCGCCCCCAGCGGGAGACGTGGCGGATTCGCACGGCCCGGGCCATGACGTCGAGCGGGTCCAACATTTCGCGGATGATGCTGCGGCTCTTGATCATTTCACGGCCTCCGGGAATGGGCATTCGATCTTGTTGGCACCAGCGGCGGCGTCCACCAGCCGGTCAAGCCGGTTCGCCACCAGCGACGGCTCAACCGGCACTTCCGCCGGGCTAAGCCCGTTGGCCAAGTGCTGGACGATGGACAAACCCTCGCCAAGGTTCATCCCCAACGAGTGCACAACCGCCTGAATGCGGGTCGCGGCGCGTTCGGTGTCTTCCTTGGCTTTGGCTTCGGCCACCTTCCACAGGCGGGAGGCAATCGCCGCCATGACTCGGCTGGTGTCGCTGTCCATGGCCGGGAGTCCGGCAACCGTCGGGGCTTCCTTCGGTGCCTCCTTGACTTCCGCTTTTTTCGGTGTAGGTTTCTTCTTCATTCGTTCCCTTCCTTCCGGCCCCCGGCGGTGTCC